>JBQCHO010000135.1:0-2843 GCA_051954635.1 Sphingomonas sp.
AGATCGGGGATCAACGCGCGCGCCTCCCTGATCAGTTCGACGCCGGTCATGCCCGGCATCGCCTGATCGGTGATCAACAGATCGATCGCGGGATCATCGGCAAAGCGGGCCAACGCCTGCTGGGCGGATTCGACTTCGATCGCCTCATGGCCGAGATCCTCGAGCAGCGCGACGGTGTTCATGAGCACCAGGCTATCGTCGTCGACCACCACGATGCGCAACGGGCGCTGCTGGCCGGGCGCCGCCGCCGTCATGGGATTGGGCTCGCTATCATCGCGCTTCCGCACCTCCGTCACCGGGAGCCACAATTCGGCCGTGGTCCCCTTTTGCAGTACGCTGCGCAGCACCAACGCTCCCTGCATCTGAACCGCCAGTCCCTCGATCATCGACAGGCCGAGCCCCGTCCCCTTGCCAACCCCCTTGGTGGTGAAAAACGGTTCGGTCGCGCGCGCGAGCGTGTCGGGATCCATCCCCGACCCCTGATCGATGACCGACAGCACGACGTACCGGCCGGCCGCCAGACCATCGGAGCGCGGCTGGTCGACCACCGCCTCGTCGGCCGTGATCGCGATCTCACCGCCGCCGGGCATGGCGTCGCGCGCGTTCACCGCCAGGTTGAGCAGGGCCATTTCGAGCTGGTTGGAATCGGCCAGGACCGGCGGCAACGACAACGGAAATTGCAAGCGGATCGGATGCGATGGCCCCAGCGTACGCTGCAACAGGTCGCGCATGCCACCGACCAGCGCCGGGACGTCGACCGGTTCGGGATTGAGTTCCTGTCGGCGAGCGAAGGCGAGCATGCGCTGCGTCAGGGCGGCACCGCGCTCAGCGCCTTGTCGCGCGTTGGCGATCAGGCGTTGCGCGCCGGCATCGCCCGCCAGGCGCTTGTCGAGCAATGCCAGGCTGCTCAGGATCGCCATCAGCAGATTGTTGAAATCGTGCGCGACGCCGCCGGTCAATTGCCCGATCGCTTCCATCTTCTGCGATTGGAACAGCGCCTCGCGCGCGATGTCGAGTTGACGCTGCGCTTCCTCGCGTTCGGTCACGTCGCGGGTGATCTTGGCGAAGCCGATCAGCTTGCCGATGTCGTCGTAGATGGCATCGATGACGACGCTCGCCCGGAAACGGCTGCCGTCCTTGCGCACGCGCCAGCCTTCGGCGGCGAAACGACCATCCCTGCGCGCCGTCTCCAACGCCCGCGCCGGTTCGCCGGCCGCGCGGTCTTCGGCGGTATAGAAGCGTGAGAAATGCGAGCCGATGATCTCTTCCGGCGCATACCCCTTGATGCGCTCGGCTCCGGCATTCCAGCTGGCGACGTGCCCCTCGGCATCGAGCTGATAGATGGCGTAATCCGTCACGCTCTGTACCAGGATGCGGAATTGCTCCTCGCTCTGGCGCAGGACTTCGGTCGCCTTCTTTCGTTCGGTCAGGTCGCGCGTGATCTTGGCGAAGCCGATCAGCTTGCCGTCAGGGCCCCAGATCGGGTCGATGACGACGTGCGCCCAGAACCGCTCGCCACCCTTGCGGACGCGCCACCCCTCGCGCTCTAACTTGCCTTCGGTCCTGGCGGTTTCCAGCGCGAACTCGGGCAAGCCGTCGCGCCGGTCCTCCTCGGTGTAGAAACGCGAGAAATGCTGTCCGATGATCTCGTCGGCGGTGTATCCCTTGAACCGCTGCGCCCCGGCGTTCCAATTGGTGATGATCCCGTCGGGATCGAGCATGTAGATGGCGTAATCGGTGATCGCGTCGACCAGCAGCCGATATCGCTCGTTTTCCGAATGCGTGTCGGCCAAACCTCGTCCGCTACTCACTCCGCCCCCTTCGATCCGAGCCGACGCATCGGGCCCATCGGTGGAACATCGCTGCGTCATAAAAAGTTCCCGTCGGCTTGCGACACCACGATATTCCCAATTCTTTCAATGTTCAAAGCGGCGCGACACGCAGCCTGTCCGGGTGCGGGACGATAGCGCTGCGCGTAGGCTTTGACGTTGATCCATGTCATCACGGGCTTTCCCGGCATTTTCAGCGCGCTATAGCTCGTGGCGATGAAGACGCTCGTCGATCCGTCCAATGCGCTCGCGCAGGGACTCGCCGCCATCCGCAGCCAGTTTCGGGTGCCCTCCTCCTTCCCGCCGGAGGTGCTCGCCGCCGCCGCGGAGGCGGCCAGGCGCACGCCGACCGAGCATGTCGACCGTACCGCGATACCGTTCGTCACGCTCGATCCCGCGACCTCGACCGATCTCGATCAGGCGTTCTGGATCGACCGCGACGGCAACGATCTGGTGCTGCGCTACGCGATCGCCGACGTCGCCTGGTTCGTCGATGACGGAGGCACGATCGATCTCGAAGCCTGGACGCGCGGCACGACATTGTACCTGCCCGACGGCAAGGCCGGCCTGTACCCGCCGGTACTGGCGGAAGGCGCCGCGAGCCTGCTGCCCGACGGCCCACGCCCGGCGATCGTCTTTTCGGTGCGCGTCGCGCCCGACGGCGCGGTCAAGCTCGACGGTGCCGAGCGCGCCGTGATCAGGAGCCGCGCCAAGCTCGCCTATGACTCGGTCCACGACAGCGATGTGCCGCCCGATTTCGCCGACCTCGCGCGCCGCATCACTGCCGCCGAGGATGCCCGCGGCGCCTCGCGCGTCGATCCGCCCGAGCAGGAAGTCGCGGAACAGCCCGACGGCAAGTTCGAGCTGCATTTCCGCCCGCGCCTCGCCGCCGAGGACAATAACGCGGCCTTATCGCTCGCCACCAATTTGGCGATCGCCGATGCGCTCCAGGCACACCATACCGGCCTGTTCCGGGTGATGCCCGCACCCGACGACCGCGCCCTCGGCCGCCTG
>JBQCHO010000136.1:0-14761 GCA_051954635.1 Sphingomonas sp.
AGTAAGCAGCGCCCCGCTACCGCACCCCGGCCATCGCCGGGGTGGTCAGGATTGAGCCTGACCGGCGAGATCTACACGATCCCGGTCGCGGGGAAGGACCGGCTCGACGAGGCGAAGCTGACCGAGTGGATGGTCGCGAACGTCGAGGGCTTCACCGGTCCGCTCACCTACGCCAAGTTCGCCGGCGGGCAATCGAACCCGACCTATCGCATCGACAGCCCATCGGGCAGCTACGTTCTCCGCCGCAAGCCGTTCGGGCCGTTGCTCCCCTCGGCACACGCGGTCGATCGCGAATATCGGCTGATCGCGGGACTGCATCCGACCGGATTCCCGGTCGCGCGGCCTTATGGGCTGTGCACCGACGAGCGCGTGATCGGTGCGGTGTTCTACGTGATGGGTTATGCCGACGGGCGCAATCTGTGGGACGGCACGCTGCCCGATTACGCGCCGGCCGAGCGGACCGCGATCTATCATGCGATGGGCGACACGCTCGCGGCGCTGCACAAGACCGATTACGTCGCGGCGGGGCTCGGCGATTACGGCAAGCCGGGCAATTATTTCGAGCGCCAGGTCGCGCGCTGGACCAAGCAATATCGCGCCAGCGAGACCGAGCACATGCCCGAGGTCGAGCGGCTGATCGAGTGGCTGCCGCGCACGATCCCGCCGCAGGAACGGACGTCGATCGTCCACGGCGATTACCGGATCGACAACATGATCTTCGCGCATGACGAGCCGCGGGTGATCGCGGTGCTGGACTGGGAGTTGTCCACGCTGGGCGATCCGCTGGCGGACTTTTCCTATTTCCTGATGAGCTGGGTGACCGAGCCCGAGGGGCGATCGGGGGTGAAGGGCAGGACCGGCGGCGATACCGGCATCCCGACGATGGAGGAAATGGTCGAGCGCTATTGCGCGGCGACGGGGCGTAGCGGCGTGCCCGATCTCAATTGGTATTTCAGCTACAATCTGTTCCGGCTGACCGGGATCGTCCAGGGGATCAAGAAGCGGATCGTCGATGGAACGGCGTCGAGCGCACAGGCGGAAAAATCGGCGGCGGGGGTTTATCGGCTGGCCAAGGCGAGCTGGGATTTTGCGGTGAAGGCGGGGGCGGCGTGATCATTCCCCTCCCGCTTGCGGGAGGGGCTCGGGGAGGGGCTGTTGCGGGAGGACGGGCCCTCCCCCGACCCCTCCCGCAAGCGGGAGGGGAGTAGATGTCGCAATTCGATCTTACGGACAAGGTCGCCATCGTCACCGGGTCTTCGCGGGGGATCGGAAAGGCGAGCGCGGTGGAGCTCGCGGCGCACGGGGCGAAGGTGGTGATTTCAAGCCGCAAGCAGGAGGCGTGCGATGCGGTCGCGGCGGAGATCAACGCCGCGCATGGCGAAGGGACTGCGCTCGCCGTTGCCGCGAACATCTCGGACAAGGAGGGGCTGCAGCACCTCGTCGATGAGACGCGGGCGCGGTTCGGGTGGATCGATGTGCTCGTCTGCAATGCCGCGTCGAACCCCTATTACGGGCCGCTGGCGGGGATCAGCGACGATCAGTTCCGCAAGATTCTCGACAACAACATCCTGTCCAACCACTGGCTGATCCAGATGGTCGCGCCCGAGATGCGCGCGCGGGGCGAGGGGAGCATCGTCATCATCTCGTCGATAGGGGGGCTGCGCGGGTCGCCGGTGATCGGCGGGTATAATGTGTCGAAGGCGGCGGACTTCCAGCTCGCGCGCAATTATGCGGTCGAATACGGGCCCGAGGGGGTGCGGGTGAACTGCATCGCGCCGGGGCTGATCCGCACCGATTTCGCGCGGGCGCTGTGGGAGGACCCGGAGACCGAGAAGCGCAGCACCAAAGGCGCGCCGCTGCGGCGGATCGGCGAGCCCGAGGAGATCGCCGGGGCGGTGGTATTCCTGGCCTCGAAAGCGAGCGCGTTCATGACGGGCCAAGCGATCGTGATCGACGGCGGGGGGACGATTTGAACAAAGATATCCCGTTCGTGCTGAGCTTGTCGAAGCACGGCTGGGACCACGCCCTTCGACAAGCTCAGGGCGAACGGAGGTAGGGTAGGATGCGGTTCACCGGAAAATCGATCATCGTCACCGGCGCGGGCTCGGGGATCGGGCGGGCGACGGCGCGGCTGTTCGCGGCCGAGGGCGGGCAGGTGATCGTCGCCGACAAGAGCGAGGGCGCCGACGACACCGCCGAGCTGATCGCGCGCGACGGCGGCACCGCGCACGCGATCCGGATGGACGCGGGCGACGAGGACGATGTTGCGCGGACCGTCGCGCTGGCGTGCGAGCGGTTCGGCGGGCTCGACGTGATATACGCCAATGCCGGGATTTCGGGCGGCATTCCCGGGCTGTTCGAGGGCACGGTCGAGATGTGGCAGGATATCCTGCGCGTCAATCTGATCGGCCCGTTCCTGGCGATCAAGCACGCCGCGCCGAAGATCATCGAGCGCGGGCGCGGCGCGATCGTCTGCACGGCGAGCGTCGCGGGGCTGCGCTCGGGCGCGGGCGGGCCGCCTTATTCGGCGTCGAAGGCCGGGGTCATCAACCTCGTCCAGACCGCAGCGCAGCAGCTTTCGGGGACCAATGTCCGCGTCAACGCGATTTGCCCGGGGCTGATCGAAACGGGGATGACCAAGCGTGCCTACGATTACGCCCGCGAGCATGGCAAGGAGGAGAAGATCGGGCGGCTCAACCCCCTCCGTCGCGGTGGCGAGCCCGAGGAGATCGGGCGGGTCGCGCTGTTCCTCGCCTCGGACGATGCGAGCTATGTCAACGGGCAGGCGATCGTCGTCGACGGCGGGCTGTCGTCGAGCCATCCGGTGACGCGGCAGGAGTTCGGCAAGACCGCGGCGTGATCAGATTAGGTCCGGCTAGCGAGTTGGGAGCGTAGCCGCCGGAAAGCTCGGTGACCGTCGCCGGCCCTGATCAAACAACCAAAATTGACGGAATGAGTGAACCCTGCGCTCGGCACGGCGTTACAGCCGCCGCGACCCTATCAGTATCGAGTAGCTTTCCCATGTCTTCCCATCGTGATCGCCTTCAGGCGCTGAGCGGCAGCTTGCGCAAGGGTTATCCGCTCGCCGAGCGGCTGAGCGACCGGCAGTTCGAGGATTTGATCCGCGCGCTCGCCCGCGTGCCGTTGCGCGAGCAGCAACGCGAGCACTGACGGACGCTTGACCGCGCTGCGCCGGAGGCCGATTTCCATCGTCATGATCGGCCCATCCCTCGCCCATCGCCTGCGTGTAGAAGCGCATGCCGTCTGGTTCGCGGTGCGCGACCGCCGGACGCCGTGGCGTGCGCGTATCGTCGGGCTGCTTGTCGCCGCTTATGCGCTGTCGCCGATCGACCTGATCCCCGATTTCATCCCCGTGCTGGGACTGGTCGACGACGCGATCGTCATTCCGGCCGGTCTGTGGCTGTTCGAACGGCTGATCAGCCCTGCGCAGATGGCCGAGCACCGAGCTGCCGCCGAACGCGCATCGGCGCGGCCGGTGAGCTGGTTAGGGCTGGCGCTGATCTTGATCGCTTGGGCGGCCGCGGCGTGGCTGATCTGGCAGATCGGCCGCGCGATCTACGATTAGGCGGCCGCCTTCTCGTCGAACTGCGCCATCCACTTCTCCAGCACCGGCGCGATGCGCGTACGCCATTTGGAGCCGTTGAAGATGCCGTAATGGCCGGCGCCTTCGGCAAGGTGATAGTGCTTCATCGCCTCGGGCAGATTGGGCGTCAGCTTGAGCGCGGCCTTGGTCTGGCCGATCCCCGAAATGTCGTCACGCTCGCCCTCGATCGCGAGGATCGCAACGTCGGTGATGGCGCCGAGATTGACGCGCTTGCCGCGGTGGGTCATCGTGCCGTCGGGCAGCGCATGCGTCTGGAACACCAGATCGACGGTCTGCAGGTAGAATTCCGCGGTCATGTCACAGACCGAGAGATATTCGTCGTAGAATTCCTTGGTCTGGTCCGCGCTCGCATCGTCTCCCTGGACGAGGTGCTTGAACATTTCCCAATGCGACATCAGGTGATTGCCGAGGTTCATCGACATGAACCCGGCGAGCTGCAGGAAGCCCGGATAGACCTGGCGGCCGGCACCCGGATAGGTCATCGGCACGGTGGCGATCGCGTTCTGTTCGAACCAGGCGTGTGGCCGTTCGGTGGCGGCGAGGTTGACCGCGGTAGGCGCCTCGCGCGTGTCGATCGGCCCGCCCATCATCGTCAGCGTCCTGGGGCGGCAGGGATTCTTCGCTGCGCTCATCACCGCAGCGGCGGCAAGGCACGGCACCGAGGGCTGGCACACCGCAAGGACGTGCGCACCGGGGCCAATCGCCTCGAGAAAATCGACGACGTAATCGATATAATCGTCGAGATCGAACCGGCCTTCGGAGACCGGGACCAGCTTCGCGTCACGCCAGTCGGTGATATAGACATCGGCAACCGGCAGCATCCGCTCGACGGTGCCGCGCAGCAGCGTGGCGTAATGACCCGACATCGGCGCGACGATCATCAGCTTGGGGCCGCCCTCGACGCCCTCGCGAACGAAGCGCTTGAGCTGGCCGAACGGCTTGCGCGAGACGATTTCCTCGTGGACCGCGACCGTCCGCCCGTCGATCACCGTCCTCGACAGATCGAAGGCGGGCTTGCCGCGGGGTGCAGCGGCGTGCGCGAACACTTCGAGCGCCGAGGCGAGGACAGGGCCGCCGCCGAAATACGCGAACGGATTGGCGGGATTATTGAGCAAGCCTGCACCGACATTGGCCATCGCGCTGGCGCTCGCCAGCCAGGATCGTTGCCATTCATAGGCGTCGTAGAGCATGCCCGTCCTTCTATGATTAAACCGGTTACCCGGTGCTAAACGGCTTAGGAGCGGTTTGGAGCCCTGGCAATCGCCGATGCGCCGAGTTGACGGCGGCAGGGCCGTGCCATACCCGCCGTTCCACAGCCATTTCAGAGGGGATATCATGCGCCATCGTCTCGGCCTCGGGGTCGCCATCGCCGCGGTGACGTTCGCGGCGCCAGCGCTGGCGCAGAGCGCGAGCAGTGTCACCGAACGATCGGTCGCGGCGCACGAATCCTTCCTCGCCAGTGACGCGCTCCAGGGACGGGGCAGCGCCACACGCGACGAGGCGATCGCCGCGGCTTATGTGGCGTCCGAGTTCCAGGCCTATGGGCTCGGCCATGCGCCGGGGATGGACAGCTATCTCCAGCCGGCAACGGTAATCCGCGAAAAGCTCGCGCGCCCCGCGGCGCTGGCCGCGCCCGGTATGGCGGCGATCACGCCGACGCTGCTGATGAGTTCGGGCAAGCCGGTCGCCGGAACGCTGGCGGTCGCGACTTCGGCCGATCCCAAGGCGCTGCCCGCGGGTGACGTCGTGCTGGTGAGCGCCCCGGATGCCGATCCGATCGCATTCTACCGCGCCGCGACGACCAAGCACATCAAGCTGCTGCTGCTCGCCGAAAGCAATGCGACGAAAAAAATGGTGACGATGTTCGGCGGCAGCCCGCGCCTGCCGACCTATCTCGACGGGCAGCCGCCCAAGGCGCGCGCGACGATCGCGATCGTCCCCGCCGGCCAAGTCGCCGCGCTCGCCAAACAGGCCGGCAAGACGGTGTCGCTCGACGTCGCGACGACCGAGCAGCGCGACACCACGACCAACGCGATCGGTTATCTGAAGGGCAGCGATCCGAACGCCGGCACGCTGCTGTTCACCGCGCACCTCGATCACCTCGGCGTGCTGCCCGACGGCACGATCATGCACGGCGCCAATGACGACGCCTCGGGCACGACCGCGGTGCTCGAACTCGCGCAGGCGCTCAGCTCCGGCAAGGCGCCCAAGCGCAGCATCCTGTTCGTCTGCTACGGCAGCGAGGAGATCGGCGAGTTCGGCTCGACCTATTTCGGCACCCACCCGCCGGTTCCGCTGGCCCAGATCGTCGCCAATGTCGAGTTCGAGATGATCGGCGCGCAGGACCCCAAGCTGCCCAAGGACACGCTGATGATGACCGGGTTCGACCGCTCGAACCTCGGCGCCGCCTTGAGGGCGCACGGTGCGCTGGTGACGGGCGATCCCTATCCCGAACAGCATTTCTTCCAGCGATCCGACAATTACGCGCTCGCGCTCAAGGGCGTCGTCGCGCACACCGTTTCGGGCTGGGCGGTGACGCCGACCTATCACCAGCCGACCGACACGCTCGCCAATCTCGACATTCCTTTCATGACCAAGGCGATCCAGTCGCTCGTCGCGCCGGCTGAGTGGCTGGCCAACAGCGATTTCGTGCCGGCGTGGACCAAGGACGGCAAACCGAGCGAGGGCGAATAGCCTCTGCCGGCTAGGGCGTGTGGAAATCGTCGTTGAGGTACAGATAATCGGGGTTGAACTCGCCCAACCGGGCGAGCGCGGCGGGGTCGAGCACGCGGACGCGTTTCTCGCCGAACTCGACTAGCCCATCCTCGCGAAGCCGCTTGACCATGCGGTTGATGTGGACGCTGGTAAGGCCGCACGCTTCGCCCAGATCCTGCTGCGTCAGCGGCAGATCGAACCAGCCATCGGCGCCGACGCGCTCGATCGCATGCATCCGCGCGCGCGTTTCGCTCAGAAAGTGCGCAAGGCGGCCGATCGCTTCCAACCGCCCGACGCGGAAAATCCATTCGCGATGCATCGCCGCGTCGAGCAGCGTCGAGAACCATAGCAGCCGCCCGAGATGCGGCAGCCGCTCGGTGATCGCGGTGATGCGATCGTGCGGGACGATCGCGACCTCCGCCTCGCTGATTGTCGCGATGTCATGATCGAGCCGCTGCAGCGGATAACCGTGCAGATCGAGGAAATCGCCCGGGATATGATAGGCGACGAGCTGGCGATAGCCGTCGCGCGCATCCATGTACCGGCACATCGTTCCCGACAGCAGCAGCGTGCTGTACCGGACCCTTTCGCCGCGATGGTTCGTCGTGCGGCGCGCCGGCAATCGCTCGACGCGCTCGATCGCGCCTTCGAGCGCGCGACGTTCTTCGTCCGATAGTTCACGGCGGCGGCGGCCGCGTAGGAAATCGTCGATCAGCATGCCCGAATTACGATCGAACCCGCGAAAGGCTCCGCCAGCGAAACGACAGGTTGGTTCAGGCCGCCTGTTCGCTCACGAACAAGCCTTTGAGCTCGCGTTTGAGGATCTTGCCATTGGCGTTGCGCGGCAGCGGTTCACCGACGAAGCGGATCGCCACCGGCACCTTGAACCCGGCAAGCCGCGCGCGGACGAAATCCTGCAGTTCGGCCTCGCTCGCGCTCATGCCGGGTGCCAAGTGGACGACGGCCGCCGGCTCCTCGCCGAGCGTATGGTGCGGCACCCCGATCAGCGCGCAATCGGTGACCGCGGGATGCGCGTAAAGGACGTTCTCGACCTCGATCGAATAGATGTTCTCGCCGCCGCGGATGATGATGTCCTTGGCGCGGTCGACGACGTAGAGGAACCCTTCCTCATCGAGCCGCGCGAGATCGCCGGTGCGCACCCAGCCATCGACGAACGTGTCCGCGGTCGCCTCGGGCTTGTTCCAATAGCCTTTCACGATCATCGGCCCGCGCGCCCACAATTCGCCGACCTCGCCGACCGGCAGCTCGCGCGCGCCGTCCTCCAACATGATCTTGAGGTCAGCCGTCGCCACCGGCGGGCCCGCGCTGTCGGGACGGTTGAGATAGTCCTCGCCGGCATGGTGCGTGACGGTCGCCATCGTCTCGGTCATCCCCCAGCCGTTGCCGGGAAGCGCGCCGAATTCCTCGTAGATGCGCCGCACCAGTTCGGGGGCAGAGGGCGCGCCGCCATAAGCGATCGATTCGAGGCTGGAGAGATCGTATTTGTCGCGATCGGGGTGCTCGAGCAGCTGCCAGGCGATCGTCGGCACGCCGCCGGTGAGATTGACCTTCTCGCGCTCGATGATTTCCATCGCCTCGACCGGATCCCATTTGCGCATGAAAACCAGCGTCGATCCGGTCGCGATCGAGCCCATCATCGACGCGCTGCATGCCGTGACATGGAACAGCGGGATGACCAGCAGCCCGGTGCGCGGTTCGGGCTGCGGCGGCGCCTCGCCACGCCGCAGATACGATCGTGCCGCCGAAAAGCCGCCCGACAGGATGTTGCTCATCAGGTTGCGATGCGTGCCGAGCGCACCCTTGGGACTGCCGGTGGTACCTGACGTGTAGAAGATCGTGACGGCATCGTCGGGCGCGATCGTGGCCTCGGGAAGCTCGGCATCGGGCAGCGCGCGCCAGTCATTAGGGGTGCCGATGACATCCTCGAGCCGGCTCGCCTTGCCCTCGAGTGGGGTCGCAGCGCGGGTGACGAGGACGTGTTCGAGATCGGGCAGATTGTCGTAATGCTCGGCCAGCCGTTCGTGGCGGCGGCGATCGACCGCCAGCGCCTTCGCGCCCGAGTCGGCAAGCCCGTATTCGAGCTCGGCCCCGGTCCACCAGGCATTGAGCGGCACGACGATCGCGCCGAGCACCGCCGCAGCGAAAAACGCGACGGGCCATTCGGGCATGTTGCGCATCGCCACCGCGACACGGTCGCCCTTGCCGACGCCGAGCGCGCGCAAATGTGCGGCGAGCCGGGCGACCGCGCGGAAATTGGCGTCGTAAGTGACGCGCTCGTCCTGATGGATTGTGAAGATACGTTCGCCGTGCGTGCGCGAGAATTGCAACAGCAACGCGAGGTTGGGCGGCGCGTTCTTCCACACCCGGGTCGGCACGCCGTCGATTGCGATCGTCTCCATCTCGAAACGCTGCCCCGGCGCGGTGAGCAGCGCGGTCGCTTCAGCCAGCGAACATGCCGGCCAGGCCGGATCGAGTGAAATGATCGGGTCGCTCGCCAAGGCCTGTCTCTCCAATCTTGAATGTCGGGTTTGGCTTTATCGCCGTTTGATGAAACGATAGTGTTGATTCTCACGTCACTCAAGGCAATAGGATGACGCGAGTTTGAATGAGGGGTATGGAGAGGCGATGCACGGATCGAACCCCGGACGCCACGGCTTCGACGCCGACCGACTAGCGCGAATCGACGACTTCCTGAAGGAACGGTACATCGATTCCGGGCTGTTGCCGCACGCGCAGATCCTGATCGGCCGCGACGGCGAGGTCGTCCACTTCGCCAGCCTCGGCAATGCGCGCGAGGGTGGCGCCGCGCCGGGCGAGGACGCGCTGTTCCGCATCGCCTCGATGACCAAGCCGATCACCTCGATCGCGTTCATGATGCTGGTCGAAGCGGGCAAGGTCGCACTCGATACGCCGGTGCATCACGTCCTGCCCGAATTGAAGGGCCTCACGGTCTATGACGGCGGCGGCGCAGGCGTTCCGTTTCTGACCAAGCCGACCGCGCAGCCGATGCGGATGATCGACCTGCTGCGCCACACCTCGGGCTTCACCTACAGCTTCCAGAACCGCACCAATGTCGACGCCGCCTATCGCGATTCGAAGATGGAGAGCTGGTATAACGGCCTGACGCTCGACGAGTTCGTCGCCGCGCTCGGCAAGCTGCCGCTCGAATTCTCGCCCGGCGATGCGTGGAATTATTCGGTGTCGACCGACGTGCTCGGTGCGGTGGTGCAGCGCGTGTCGGGGATGGATCTCGACGCGTTTTTCGCGGAGCGGATCTTCGCGCCGCTCGGCATGACCGATACCTTTTTCGAGGTGCCGGCAGACAAGCTCGACCGGCTGACCGATTGCTACACGATTCAGCCCGGCAAGGGCCGCATGCTCTACGATCCCGGCGCGACGAGCGCGTGGGCGCGTCGGCCGCGACTGCTGTCGGGCGGCGGCGGCCTGGTGTCGAGCGCGCACGACTATCACCGCTTCTGCCGGATGTGCCTGAACGGCGGGGAGCTCGACGGCGCACGGATCGTCGGGCGCAAGACGATCGAGCTGATGACGATGAACCATCTGCCCGGCGGATCGGACCTCGCGAGCATGTCGAAATCGCTGTTCAGCGAGGCGACCAATGCCGGGGTCGGCTTCGGGCTCGGCTTCGCCGTCACGACCGACGTCGCCAAGACGATGATCCCGGGCTCGGCGGGCGAATATTATTGGGGCGGGATGTTCTCGACCGCCTTCTTCATCGACCCCGTCGAGCGGATCGACATGGTGTTCATGACCCAGCTTTCGCCCAGCAACACCTACCCGATCCGCCGCGAGCTGAAGACGCTGATCTACAGCGCGCTGACATAAAATTCGACACCCCAGCTAAGGCTGGGGTCGCGTGCCGCATAACGACCCCAGCCTTAGCTGGGGTGACGGTTTTGGAGAGAAAGAAGAAATGACCGGCCCGATCACCACCCACCGCGAGGGCAACGTCCTCGTCATCGTTTCGAACAACCCGCCGGTCAACGCGCTCGGCGCGGCGGTGCGGCAGGGGATCGAGTCCGCGATCAAGGAAGGCGTCGTCGACGATACCGTCCACGCGATGGTGATCCGCTGCGACGGCAGGACCTTCTTCGCCGGCGCCGACATCACCGAATTCGGCAAGCCGATGCAGGAGCCCGCGCTGCCCACTCTCGTCGACATGATCGAGGCGGCCGACAAGCCGGTGATCGCCGCGATCCACGGCACCGCTTTGGGTGGCGGCTGCGAAGTCGCGCTCGGCTGTCATTATCGCATCGCCGTGCCATCGGCGAAGCTCGGCTTCCCCGAGGTGAAGCTCGGCCTGCTCCCGGGGGCAGGCGGCACGCAGCGCGCGCCCCGGCTCGCAGGCGTGGCGCTGGCGCTCGAAATGTGCGCCAAGGGCGATCCGATCTCCGCCAAGAAGGCGCTCGACGCCGGGCTGATCGACAAGCTCGCCGGCGAGGACAGCCTCGAGGCGGACGCCGTCGCCTTCGCCCGCGATTGCCTCCACAAGCCGCTGCCCCGCGCCAGCCAGAAGACGGCCAAGCCCGATCCCGAAGCGGTCGAAGCGTTCAAGAAGGCCAATGCCCGCCGCTTCCGCGGCTTCGACGCGCCCGCCGCCAACATCGCCTGCGTCGTCAAGGCCACCGAGGTTCCGTACGAGGAAGGCGTCCAGTTCGAGCGCCAGGAATTTATGAAGCTGATGATGGGCGTTCAGTCCGCCGCGCAGCGCCACATCTTCTTCGCCGAGCGCAAGGCGAGCAAGATCGACGGCATCGCCGACGACATCAAGCTGCGCGACATCAAAAAGGTCGGCGTGATCGGCGCTGGCACGATGGGCGGCGGCATCTCGATGAACTTCCTCTCCGCCGGCATCCCCGTCACCATCGTCGAGATGCAGCAGGACGCGCTCGACCGCGGCACCGGCGTCATCCGCAAGAATTACGAGGCGACCGCCGCCAAGGGCCGGATGAAGCCCGAACAGGTCGAGGCGGCGATGAACGCGCTCACCCCGACGCTAAAGCTCGACGATCTCGCCGATTGCGACCTCATCATCGAGGCGGTCTACGAGAATATGGACGTGAAGAAGGAGCTCTTCACCAAGCTCGATGCGCTCGCCAAGCCCGGCGCGATCCTCGCCTCGAACACTTCCTATCTCGACATCAACGAGATCGCAGCCGTCACCAAGCGCCCTCAGGACGTGCTCGGCATGCACTTCTTCTCGCCGGCCAACGTGATGAAGCTCCTGGAGGTGGTGCGCGGCGACAAGACCGCCGACGACGTGCTGGCCACGGTGATGGCGCTCGCCAAGAAGATCAGAAAGGTCGCGGTGGTCGCGGGCGTCTGCCACGGCTTCATCGGCAACCGCATGCTGATGCCGCGCCAGGTCGAGGCGATGAAGCTGCTGATGGAAGGCGCCACGCCCGAGCAGATCGACAAGGTGCATGTCGATTTCGGCATGCCGATGGGCCCGTTCCAGATGAGCGACCTCGCCGGGGTCGACATCGGCTGGCACCGCGACCCGACCCGCATCGAAAGCATCCGCGACGCCCTCGCCGCCGAGAAACGCTGGGGCCAGAAGACCAAGGCCGGCTTCTACGATTACGACGACAAGCGCAATCCGTCGCCCTCCCCCCGCGTCGCCGAGATCATCGAGGACTTCCGCAAGAAGACTGGCACGCCGCAGCATGTCGTCACCGACGAGGAGATTGTGGAACGCACGCTCTACCCGATGGTCAACGAAGGCGCGCTGATCCTCGCCGAGGGCAAGGCGCAGCGCGCGAGCGATATCGATGTGGTTTGGATCTACGGCTATGGCTGGCCGGTCTATCGCGGCGGCCCGATGTTCTGGGCCGATACCGAGGGGCTGAAGAAGATCGTCGCCGGGCTGGAGAAGCACGGCTTCGACGTCGCCCCGCTGCTCAAGGATAAGGCCGAGAAGGGCGAGCGGTTCACGTCATGAGAACGGGGTCACCCTCACCCTTCCCACTCGGCTTCGCCTCGCGGGCCCCTTCCCTCTCCCAACGGGAGAGGGAGGGAGCGCCGAAGGCGCGGACGGGTGAGGGTGACCGGAGATGATGCGCACTGCCCTCGCCACCGCCGCCGCAATCCGCTCGGGAGAGACCACCGCGCTCGCCGAGACCGACGCCGCGATCGCCCGCATCGAAGCCGGTGACGGCGAGATCAACGCCGTCGTCATCCGCGACTTCGACCGCGCCCGCGCCGCCGCCAAGGCGCTCGACGAGGCCGGCCCCGATGACCGCCCGTTCTTCGGCGTCCCCATGACTGTCAAGGAAAGCTTCGACGTCGCCGGCCTCCCGACCAGCTGGGGCTTCACCGAACACGCCGATCACATCGCCCAGGCCGACGCCGTCGCCGTCCAGCGTATGAAGGCCGCCGGCGCGGTGATCCTCGGCAAGACCAACGTGCCCGTCGGCCTTGCCGACCTGCAATCGAACAACCCCAATGACGGCCGCACTCGCAACCCGCATAACCACGATCGCGTCAGCGGCGGCTCGTCGGGCGGCGCCGCGGCCGCGCTCGCCGCCGGCTATGTGCCGATCGAAATTGGCTCGGATATCGGCGGCTCGATCCGCGTCCCAGCCGCGTTTTGCGGGGTGTGGGGCCACAAACCGAGCTACACCGCGCTCGACCCCGACGGCCATTATTTCCCGCGCACCGATCTCGCGCGCATCGCGCTGTCGGTGATCGGGCCGATGGCGCGCGACGCGGATGACCTCGCCGCTGAACTCGACGTTCTCGCCGACATTCCACTCCCCAAGCCGCCGCACCGCGAGCCCGGGGACTGGCGCACCCTGCTCCTCCCCGAACACCCGATCGCTCCCGCGCAGGATGCGATCAAGCAGGCGATCCACGATGTCGGCGACGCGTTCGAGGATGCCGGCGCCCGCGTCGATCGCGCCAGCGACCTGCTCCCCGATCTGATCGCGCAATACGGCCACTACATGCACATGCTCAACATCGCGATGACCCGGGGCGTGCAGCAGGAAGGCCGGCCGCTCCCGACCCTCGCCGACTGGTTCGGCCTGCAGGACGAGCAATCGCGCAATGCCCGTGCCTGGCAACGTTTGTTTCACGCCTACGATGCCGTGATCGCCCCTGCCTGGGGCACCACCGCCTTCCCCCATGACGGCACGCCGATCGCCGAGCGCCGCCTCGACGTCGATGGCGAGGACACGCAATTCGGCCTGCAACTCGCTTATCCCGGCCTCGCCACCTTCCCGATGCTGCCCGCGACCAGCGTGCCGGTGGGGCGCGATGCCGACGGTCTGCCGATCGGCGTCCAGGTGATCGCCGACAGCAACCAGGATTTCACCGCCATCGCCGTTGCGCGCGCCGCGCACGACCTCGTCTGGAGCGACCGATGACCGACCTCGACACTTTCCGCGCCGAAACCCGCGCCTGGCTGGAGGCGAACTGCCCGCCCGAAATGCGCGAGCCCGTGCGCTCCGAAAAGGACGTCTGCTGGGGCGGGCGCGATCAGTCCGCGCTGACCCCTGCGCAAAAGCAGTGGATGGACGTGATGGGCGCGCGCGGGTGGACGGTGCCCGACTGGCCAAAGGACTATGGCGGCGGCGGGCTTTCGCCGGCCGAAACCAAGATCCTGCGCGAGGAATTGCGGCGGATCAACGCGCGCAACCCGCTCAACAGCTTCGGCATCTCGATGCTGGGGCCGGCGCTGCTCAAATACGGCACCGAGGAGCAGAAGAAGCGCTTCCTTCCCGAAATTGCGCGCGGCGAAATTCGCTGGTGCCAAGGCTATTCGGAGCCCAATGCCGGGTCCGATCTGGCCGGCCTGCAGACTTGGGCGGCGGATGCCGGTGACCATTATGTCGTCAACGGCCAGAAAGTGTGGACCAGCTACGCCGACAAGGCCGACTGGATCTTTTGCCTGGTGCGCACGTCGAAGGAGGCGAAGCAGGGCGGGATCAGCTTCGTCCTGTTCGACATGGCGAGCGAGGGCGTCTCGACCAAACCGATCCTGCTCATCTCGGGCAATTCGCCGTTCTGCGAGACCTTCTTCGACGACGTGAAGGTGCCCAAATCGCAGCGCGTCTATGACGAGAACAAGGGCTGGGACGTCGCCAAATATCTGCTCGGGCACGAACGCGAGATGATCTCGGGCATGGGGCTCGGCCGGAGCAGCGGCAACCCGCTGATCGAGGGTGCGATCGCGACCGTCGGGCTTGACCAGGACGGCCGTCTCGCCGATCCGCTGCTGCGCGCGGCTATCGCCCAGTTCGAAGTGCGCGCCCGCGCCTTCGCGATGCAGTCCGAACGCTTCATCGACGAACTGAAGGCAGGCCGCGCGCATCCCGCGCAGCCGTCGATGATGAAATATTACGGCACCGAGCTCAACAAGACCCGCTACGAGCTGAT
>JBQCHO010000137.1:0-4109 GCA_051954635.1 Sphingomonas sp.
GGGGCACCGCCCCCGCCCGCCCCGCGCGGCGCATCCGCGCCGCTCACCCTCACCAAGCGTCGCTAGCGCGCACGCGCGCAAGCTCTGCTATCCTCTCCCGTCGAGGGAGAGGACCGGCGCACCGATGCACCAAATCTGCACGGGATCAACGCTTGGCAGCCGCGCCCCCCGCCTCTAAGGTCCGCGCCACTTTGCTGACAGCGTTGCAGGTTTCATGACAGCCCCCCGGTTCAAACGTATCCTCCTCAAATTATCGGGCGAGGTCCTGATGGGCGAGGGCGGCGGCCTCGCGATCGACCCCGCCGTCACCAGCCGCGTCGCCGAGGAAATCGCCGCGGTGCGCGCGATGGGGCACGAACTCTGCGTCGTCGTCGGCGGCGGCAACATCTTTCGCGGTATCTCGGGCGCGGCGCGCGGCATGGACCGCGCGACCGGCGATTACATGGGCATGCTGGCGACCGTGATGAACGCGCTCGCGGTGCAGAATGCGCTCGAACAGATCGGCGTCGATACCCGCGTGCAGTCGGCGATCCCGATGTCGAGCGTGTGCGAGCCCTTCATCCGAAGGCGCGCCGAGCGGCACCTCGAAAAGGGCCGCGTGGTGATCTTCGCCGCGGGCGTTGGCAGCCCCTATTTCACTACCGACACCGGCGCCGCGCTGCGCGCTGCCGAGATGAAGTGCGACGCCTTGTTCAAGGGCACCTCGGTCGATGGCGTCTACGATGCTGACCCCAAGGTCGTGAAGACCGCCAAGCGTTACGAAACAGTTTCTTACGACAAGGTCCTCGCCGACAATCTGAAGGTGATGGACGCCAGCGCGGTGGCCCTGTGCCGCGACAATCATATTCCGATCGTGGTGTTCAACATCCGCGGCGAGGGCAACCTTGCCGCCGTCCTCAAGGGCGAGGGCACATCGACGGTCGTCACCGACAGCAAAGACTCCGGGGAGAGCAAATAATGCCCGCTTACGACAAGGCCGATCTCGAACGCCGGATGAGCGGTGCGGTCGACTCGCTCAAGCACGATCTCGCCGGCCTGCGCACCGGCCGCGCCTCGACCGCGTTGCTCGATCCGGTGACGGTCGAGGTCTATGGCGCACACATGCCGCTTAACCAGGTTGCCACCGTCTCGGCGCCCGAACCGCGGATGCTGTCGGTGCAGGTGTGGGACAAGTCGAACATCGGCCCCGTCGAAAAGGCGATCCGCTCGGCGGGGCTGGGGCTCAACCCGATCACCGACGGCAACACGCTGCGCCTGCCGATCCCCACTCTGACCGAGGAGCGCCGCAAGGAACTCGCCAAGCTCGCCGGGCAATATGCCGAAAAGGCGCGCATCGCGGTGCGCAACGTCCGCCGCGACGGCAATGACAGCTTGAAGGTCGACGAGAAGAAGGGCGTCTATTCGGAGGACGAGCGCAAGCGGCTCGAAACCGAGGTGCAGAAACTGACCGACGCGACGATCGCCGACATCGATGCGGCGGCGAGCGCCAAGGAAAAGGAAATCATCGGGCAGTGACGGCGCTGCCCGCCTCGGCGCCGATGGTGGCGAGCGGCGAGGGCGCGGTGCCGCGCCACGTCGCGATCATCATGGACGGCAATGGGCGCTGGGCCAAGAAGCGCTTCCTGCCGCGCGCTGCCGGGCATCGCGCCGGCGTCGAGGCGGTGCGCAAGGTAACACGCGCCGCCCGCGCGATGGGGATCGAGGCGCTGACTCTGTATGCCTTCTCGTCGGAGAATTGGCGCCGCCCCGAAAGCGAAGTCAGCGACCTGATGGGGCTGCTGCGGCTGTTCATCCGCAGCGACCTCGACGAACTGGCGCGCGAGAATGTCCGGCTGCGCGTGATCGGTGACTATCGCCGCTTCGCGCCCGACCTTGTCGCGATGGTCGATGACGCCTTGGCCCGGACCGCGGCCAACACCGGCCCGATCCTGGCGATCGCGCTCAATTACGGCGCGCAGGCCGAGCTCGTCGCGGTGGCCAAGACGCTCGCAGCGGACGCTGCTGCGGGCCGGCTTAATCCCGAAACGATAGACGAAGCGGCGATCGAGGCGCGGCTCGACACGCACGATCTGCCGCCGCTCGATCTGCTCATCCGTACCTCGGGCGAGCATCGGCTGTCGAATTTCCTGCTGTGGCAGGCGGCCTATGCCGAATTGCTGTTCGTCGACACTTTATGGCCCGATTTCGACGCCGCCGCGCTTTCCGAAGCGGTCGGATCATACGGCCGTCGGCAGCGTCGC
The DNA here is from genome assembly GCA_051954635.1 of Sphingomonas sp. Classification (GTDB taxonomy): domain Bacteria; phylum Pseudomonadota; class Alphaproteobacteria; order Sphingomonadales; family Sphingomonadaceae; genus Sphingomonas. The sequence goes on from JBQCHO010000137.1 coordinate 2,241, forward strand.
TTCGGGGGCTTGTGAGCGACGACGCTCCCCAACAAAGGCAGATGTCCGAGCTGACGCTGCGGACGCTGGTCGGCGTCGCGTTGGTTGCGGCCGCGGCGATCGCGCTGATGGTCGGCGGGATCGTCTTCTGGGCGCTGACCTGTGTCGTCGCGCTCTTGATGATGGCTGAATGGAGCGACTTGTTCGCTGTTCCGCTCAAGACGAAGCGGCTCGCACAATTCACGCTCGTCGTGCCGCTGGCGATCATGAGCCCACTCGCCGCCGGGCCGGGCTTCTTTGCGCTCGGTATCCTCGCCGGTGCGGCGTTCTTCATCGTCATCGTCAGCCAGCGGCCACCGCTTGCGCTCGGCATGGTCTATGCCGGGCTGCCGGTGCTTTCGTTGATCCTGATCCGCCATCAGGAAAACGGCATCCTCTATGCCTTCTGGGCAATGGCCTTGGTGTGGGTGACCGACATCGGCGCCTATTTCGCCGGCCGCGCGATCGGCGGCGCCAAGCTCGCGCCCGCGATCAGCCCGAACAAGACCTGGGCGGGGCTGATCGGCGGGATGGTCGCGGCGGCGGTGTTCGGCATCATCATGCACTTCGCCTACGGACTGCCGATCCGCCTAACGCTCGCCTCGCCCCTGCTCGCGGTGGTCGCACAAGCGGGCGATCTCTATGAAAGCTGGCTCAAGCGTCGCGCAGGGGTCAAGGATTCGGGCAACATACTGCCCGGCCATGGCGGCGTGCTCGATCGCATCGACGGGCTGGTCCCGGTCGCGCCGGTCGCGGCGGTACTGGTGGTCGTCGTGCCGAAGCTGTACCCGCTGATCGGATGGTAAAACGCGTTTCCGTGCTGGGGGCGACCGGGTCGGTCGGTCGGTCGACGCTCGACCTGATCGAGCGCTCGCCCGAGAAGTTCGAAGTCGTCGCGCTGACTGCCAAGTGCAATGTCGACGAGCTCGCCGCCTCGGCGATCCGCACCAATGCCAAGCGCGCGATCGTCGCCGATGACGACTGCCTGGCTGCACTGCGCGAGCGGCTGGCAGGCACCGGCATCGCCGCCGCGGCGGGGCGTCAGGCGGTGTGCGAAGCCGCCGCCGACGCCGATTGGACGATGGCCGCGATCGTCGGCTGTGCGGGGCTCGAGCCCGTCATGGCCGCGGTTGCCGGGAGCGGCACCGTCGTGCTCGCCAACAAGGAACCGCTGGTCTCCGCCGGCGAGCTCGTATTGGCCGAGGCGAAAAAGCACGGCACGACGCTGCTGCCGGCCGATTCGGAGCATAATGCGATCTTCCAATGCCTCGATCTCGACCGTATCGAGCGCGTCCGCCGCATCATCCTGACCGCGAGCGGTGGGCCGTTCCGCGACTGGAGCATCCACCAGATGCGCCGCGTCACACCCGCACAGGCGATTGCGCATCCCAATTGGTCGATGGGCGCCAAGATCTCGGTCGATTCGGCGACGCTGATGAACAAGGGCCTCGAACTGATCGAGGCTGCACGATTGTTCCCGGTCGATCCGGCGCGGATCGAGATCGTCGTACACCGTCAGTCGATCATCCACTCGATCGTCGATTATGTCGACGGCTCGATGCTCGCGCAGATGGGGCCCAGCGACATGCGCGTGCCGATCGCGCACACGCTGGCCTGGCCCGATCGCATGGCGACGCCGATGCAGCCGCTCGATCTGGTGAAGATCGGCCGGCTCGATTTCGAAGCCCCCGATCCGGATCGCTTCCCGGCGCTGCGCCTCGCGCGCGAAGCATTGGAGACGGGCGGGGCGGCTCCAGCCATCCTCAATGCCGCCAACGAAGTGGCCGTCGCGGCCTTTCTTGACGGGCGCGTCGGCTTCCTCGAAATTGCCGCAATCGTCGCCGATACGAT
>JBQCHO010000138.1:0-9110 GCA_051954635.1 Sphingomonas sp.
TCACCCAGGTCGGCATGTTCGCGCTCGCCTCGGCGGGGGCGGCGCATCCGGGCGGCTGGCTGGCGATCGTCTCGGAGGTTTTTCCGTTGAGCTCGCCCTATGCGATGGCGGCGCGCGCGGCGAACACCGCCGGGATCGGCTGGCACGTCGCCGCCTTGCTGTGGCAGGCGCTGTGGGTGGCGGTGATGATCACGATCGGCGCGCGCTGGTTTCGCCGCGGCGTGCTCAAGTCGGGCGGGCCGCGCAGAAAATCCAAAATGCGCGAAGTCGCCGCGGCGGCCGGTGAAGCAACTGGCCAAATACATTATTGACACGAATGTCAGCAACGTGAGATTTATCGTGCTCTAAAGGAGAGGCACGATGGCGACGCTCGCTCACGATTCGCTCAGCCGGACGATCGACCCGCTCGACGTCAGCCGGGCCGAGCTCTACCGCGACGACACCTGGCAGGCGCCGTTCGAGAAGCTACGCGCGACGTCGCCGATCCACTACACGCCCGAATCCGATTACGGCCCCTATTGGTCGATCTCGTCCTACAAGCCGATCGTCCATATCGAGTCGCTGCCCGAAATCTTCTCGTCCGAGGTCGGCGGCATCACGCTCGCCGACTTCATCGAGGGGTCGGACGTCAAGATGCCTATGTTCATCGCGCGCGATCGCCCGGTCCACACCGCGCAGCGCCGCACCGTCGCGCCCGCCTTCACGCCTTCGGAAATGACGCGGATGACCGCGAACATCCGCGAGCGCACCGCCGAGGTGCTCGACGCGCTGCCCTGGGGCGAGCGGTTCGATTGGGTCGATACCGTGTCGATCGAGCTGACCACGCAGATGCTCGCGCTGTTGTTCGATTTTCCCTGGGAAGATCGCCGCAAGCTGACCTTCTGGTCCGATTGGGCAGGCGATATCGAGCTGGTCAAGACCGAGGAGCTGAGGAAGCAGCGGCTCGAGCACATGTTCGAATGCGGCGCCTATTTTCAGCAACTGTGGAACAGCAAGATCGGCAAGGAGCCGACTCCCGACCTGATTTCGATGATGATCCATTCGGACGCGATGGCGCACATGGATCAGTTCGAATTCATCGGCAATCTGATCCTCTTGATCGTCGGCGGCAACGACACGACGCGCAATTCGATGTCGGCGATGGCCTACGGCCTCGACAAGTTCCCCGACGCGCGTGCCAAGCTCGAGGCCGATCCGTCGCTGATCGCCAACGCCACGCAGGAAATCATCCGCTGGCAGACCCCGCTCGCGCACATGCGCCGCACCGCGACGCAGGATTACGAGCTCGACGGGCAGACGATCCGCGAAGGCGACAAATTGGCTTTATGGTATGTCTCGGCCAATCGCGACCGCGACGTGTTCGGTGACGACGCCGACGTCGTCGTCGTCGATCGCCCCAATGCACGGCGGCATCTGGCGTTCGGCCACGGTATCCATCGCTGCGTCGGCGCGCGGCTGGCCGAGCTGCAGATTTCGGTGCTGATGGAGGAAATGGCCAAGCGCCGGATGCGCGTCAACGTCGTCGGCGAACCGACCCGCGTCGCCGCGTGCTTCGTCCACGGCTATCGCTCGCTGCCGGTCGAGATCAGCAGCTATTGACGCATCCTGAAAGGGCGCGCGCGCGTTCCTATATCGGCAACAAGCCGATCATGGAGAGCCTGTATGTCCCCCGACCGCCGCCAGTTTCTGTCCTTTGCCAGCACGGGCGTTATCGGTGCGGCGCTGCTCGCATCGTGCGGGAGTGGGAGTGAGGCGCGCGCGGCAGGAAATTATCCGGTCCGGATGAGTGAAGACGAATGGCGCAAGAAGCTTGGGCCCGAGGCGTTCGCAGTCCTGCGCAAGGCGGCGACCGAGCGGCCCTATTCGAGCCCGCTCAACGACGAGCATCGCACCGGGCTATTCGCGTGCAAAGGGTGCGACCAGCATCTCTATTCGTCGAAGACCAAGTTCGACAGCCATACCGGCTGGCCGAGCTTCTGGGCGCCGCTGCCGCATGCGATTCAGACCGAAACCGATCGGTCGCTGCTGATGGCGCGAACCGAGGTGCATTGCGCGCGCTGCGGCGGGCATCTGGGGCACGTGTTCGACGACGGGCCGCCGCCGACCGGCAAGCGTTACTGCATGAACGGCGTCGCGATGGTGTTCCACCCCGGCAAGGCGTGAAGGCCGCCGGGCGGGAAATCAGAACTTCTTGATTGCGGCCAGTGCGATGACGTTGGCGAGGCTCGTCTTCTGATCGGCCGACATCACGGCCTGCTGCGTCGCGGCCTTGGCATCGCTGTCGGCGGCGTTGGCGTAGATGAAGCCCTTGACCGGGTAGACGGTGGTGCCGAGGCCGCCGGTCGGCGCGTACCACACCTTGACCTGGCTCCAGTCGCCGGCGGCCGAGACGTCGACGGCGCGGACATTGGTTTCGACCTGGCCGGGGTGCGACCAGTTGGCGTGGGTGAGGAGCACTTCGCGGTCGCTGACGACTTTCGAGACCATCGCGACATGGCCCATCGGCATGTGGCCGGTCGCGGCGAAGGCGAGGACGGCGCCTTCCTTGGGCGTGTCGCCGCGCTGATACTTGCCGGCGGCTTGGCCCCACCAGGTATTGGCGTTGCCGTGGATGTCGATTCCCGAAACCGAGCGCGCGAAGGTCACGCACTGCCAGAAATGGGCGGAGACCGGTGCCGCCGTCATCAGGCCGCAAGCTGCCACCAGCGCGAAACGCGCTGCAATTGCTCGGAAATTCATGCGACCCCCCAAAGGTCAAACTTATGCCGTGAGGGTGTTCAAGCAGGTCGCCGGGTCGGTGAAAACCCCTACCCGACGACGAATGGAACCTTTTCCGACGAACTGTGTTGCGGCGGGGACGAGTGGCGGAACGTCATGCGGACTTACGTGCGGACCTTCGTCCGGAAGTTACCGAAACCTTAAAAATCCGCGGTTTTCGGGCGCTGCGAGCGACGAATCGCCGGCAATCAGTTCGTCGCCGCCGCCGGCGTGCCCGTCCAGCCGACGATCTTGTCGACGCCCGCTTGCGTTACGGGATGATAGACCGGGCGCGCCTCGGCATAGATCTGCTTGGCGAGCGCGGGGCCCCATCCGGCCTGCTTCATCAGCAGCGTGTAGAGCGGCTCGACGAATTTGAGGCGGCCGACGCTGGTCAGGAAGGCTTGGGCCGACTGGCTGGCGGGCGGATAGTGGTTGGCAAGCGCGAGATCGAGCCAGGCGAAGCGGATCTCGCTGTTGCTGGTCTGGTTCCAGTGGAACTGGTTATCGAGCGCGGCGAGCTTGTCGGTGCCGATGTCGCGCGGCAGATCGTTCAGGAAGCGCATCGTTTCCTGGGTGACCATGTCGGTCGGAACGACGGAGACGTCGCCCTTTTTGGCGAACGCCTTGGCCGCGCTATCCACCGCTTCGAACGCTTCGGACTTCACGTGGATCGCGTTGGCGGGCACGCCGGGCTGGTAGATCCACTGATCGAGCCCGATCTTCTTTTCGGTCCGCTCATCGCCCTTGAACAGCGTCGCGCGCATGTCTTCGAGCAGGCCGGCGCTGGTCTGCGGGCTAAAGGCGTGGCGATCGAAATAGCCCTTGAGCCAGGCATCGAACTTGTCGCGACCGACGGCCTTTTCGATCGTCATGAGGAGCTCGGCGCCCTTATCATAAGCGATCTGGGTCATACCGTCGTCGGGATTGGTCGAGGCCGGGATATCGACATGCAGCTTGGTCATCGGCGACTTGGGCCCGCCGAGCTGTTTGACGGTGTCCTGCAGGTCGGACCACATCAGGTCCTGCTCCATCGCCTCGCGATCGGCGCCATAGACCTGCTCCATGATGCGGCCTTCGGCATAAGTGGTGAAGCCTTCGTTGAGCCAGAAATCGTTCCACGTCGCGTTGGTGACGAGGTTGCCCGACCAGCTATGCGCGAGCTCGTGCGCGGCGAGGCTGACGAGGCTGCGGTCGCCCGCGATCGCGGTCGGCGTGACGAAGGTCAGCATCGGGTTCTCCATGCCGCCATAAGGGAAGCTCGGCGGCAGGACGAGGAGGTCGTAGCGGCCCCAGCGATAGGGGCCGTAAAGCTGTTCGGCCGCGTCGAGGAAACGCGGCAGATCGGCGAATTCGCTGGCGGCCTTGTCGACCATCGCGGGTTCGGCCCAGATGCCGGTGTTGTCGCTGATCGCCTTGAAGCGCAGATCGCCCACCGCGAGCGCGATCAGATAGGGCGGAACGGGCTTGTCCATCTTGAAGGTGAAGGTGCGGCGGTCGCCCGCGGCGAGCGAGCCGAGCGCCGATTCGCGCGAGGCGCTCATCACAACGTTCATGCCTTCGGGGACGGTGATCTTCGCGTCCCAGGTCTGGCGGATGCCGGGGCTGTCCTGAGTCGGGATCCAGCTTCGGTTGAGGATCGGCTCGCCCTGGCTGAACAGGAACGGCAGCTTCTTGCCGAGCGTCTGTTCGGGGGCGAGCCATTGCAGCGCCTTCGCGGCGGGATCGGTCTGATAGGTGATCGCGATCGTCCGCGCGCTGCCGAGCTGGACGGTGAGCGGGGCGCCGTGGATCGGATCACTCTGGCCGAGCTGATAATCGAGCGCGTTGCCGGCGCCGTCGGTGACCTTGCTGATCTTCAGGTGATCGGTGTCGAGCACGATCTTCTGCGCATTGGGCTCGGCGGCGACGTCGAGCGTCGCGGTGCCGGCGAGGACGTGGTCGACGAAATTGGCCTGGAGATCGAGCGCGACATGGGTGACGCGGGCCTCGCGCGGATTGGCGTAGCTGTGCACGTCCTGCGCCTCGGGGGTGAGCAGGATCGACGGGATTGGCTGCGTCTCGGTCGCGGGTGTCGTGGCGTTCTCGAGCGCCTTCTGGGCGGGCTTGCAGCCGGCGAGCGATATCGCGGCGGTGGCAATGGCGAAGGCGGCGAGGATACGGGAACGCATAAGTCGGCGGCAACCTGTCGTCATGATGAAGATTGTTGTGCGATCGTTCCTAGCCCGGTCGTCGATGAAAGTCATCGGCGAGATCGCGCGATTTCAGGGAAGGTGCGGGGCGCCTTCTTCCTCTACGGCTGCGGCCATCCGTGTGAGGCGTGCCTCGTGCTCGGCGCGGCCGAATGGGAAGCGGGAGAAGGCGAGCGCGGCGAGGCAGCCGAGCGTCAGGTAGATCGCGATATAGATCAGCGTCAGCCGGTCGATCGTCGCCACCGGCACCGCACCCGGGGTCGCCTTGGCGGGGAAGTGCGCGAGGCCGAGGATCGCGCCGGCGAGGAAGATGCCTATCCCTGAGGTGCATTTCTGGACGAAGAACGATCCGGCGAAGAACACGCCTTCGGAGCGGCGGCCGGTATCGGCCTCCGACTGTTCGACGACGTCGGCCATCATCGAGGCGCCGAGGATGAAGCCCGAGACACTGAGCGCGTTGGCGATGATGAGAAAGCCGAAATAGAGCGGCAGGAAGACGGGCGTGCCGGGCTCCGGGAAGATGCCGAGCAGGCGCAGGATGTACGGCGTCATCTGCAGGAACGAGCCGACCAACGTGACGGTGATGGCCGCCCGCGGCTTGCTGGTGCGCTTGCCGATGATCGGCGCGGCCGCGAAGGCGAGGAGGACGCCGACCATCAGCACGAACGGGATGACGGTCAGCGACGGGCCGAGCTGCCAGACATAGGAATACATGTAATTGGCCATCGCATAGCCGATGCCCTGATTGGTGTAGGCGGCGAGCCCGGCGAGCATCAGCACGATGAAGGCGCGGTTCTTCATCGTCTCGGCCAACTCGCGGAAATGGCCGCGAACGGTCTGCGGGGCGATGACCGGGCGGGGCAGGCGCTTGATCTCCTTGTGCGTGCCGAGCGCGGAGACGAGGATCGCGACGAGCATCAGCACCGCCGCACACACCGCCATCTCGCCGTAACCCGCGCCGCGCAGCAGGCCGTTGGGATAGCCCGCGCGCGGCGACAGGAAGACGCGGTAGGCAAGCAGCATCATGACGAGCCCGCCGGCCCAGCCGAGCAGATAGCGCCAGGCGGTGATCCGGGTGCGTTCGTCGTAGTCGGCAGTGAGCTCGGGGGTGAGCGCCTGCGAGGGGACCTCGTAGCAGGAGACCGCGCTGCGCACGATGACGGCGGTGACGAACAGCCACAGCCCGGTGAGCGCGGGGGACATTTGCGGCGGGTGCCACAGCAGCAGCCAGCCGACCGCGATCGGCACCGCCGAGGCATACATCCACGGATGCCGCCGCCCCCAGCGGCCGCGGGTGCGATCGGACAGCGCACCGACCGCGGGGTCGATGAACGCATCGAGCACGAGCGCGGCCATGATGATCAGGCCGACGGTGCCGGGCGCGACGCCGACGACCTGGTTGTAGAACAGCAGCAGGAAGGTGCCGAAGCCCGAATCCTTGATCCCGTAAGCGACCGCGCCGGTGGCGTAGGCGATCGTCGTCGGGGTCGAGACGCGGCGCGCGGGCGGGGTCAGCGGTTGGCGGGGGCTCACGCGGCGAATTGCTCGAGCGCGGCGAACAGCCCAGGCTGGCTGGGGTCCCAGCTCTGGCGGGTGCCGATCGTCAGCCCGCCATCAACCAGAATGTGCGTGCCGGTGACGAACGACGCATCGTCGCTGGCGAGGAAGGCGACCGCGGCGGCGATGTCCTCCGAGCGACCGGTGCGCTGGATCGGCTGCGCGTGCGCGGCCATGTCGGCGATCGCGGCATTGGCCTGGTCGCGCACCGGCCCGTCGAGCCCGAGCGTCGAGGTGAAGATGTTGGTGGCGATGAAGCCGGGGACGACCGCGTTGACGCGGATCTTGTGCTGGGCGAGGTCGGCGGCGGCGACCTTGGTCAAATGCAGCACGCCGGCCTTGGCGGTGGAATAAGCGGTCGGGGCGTAGCCGGTGGCGAGGGCGGAGACGCTGGAGGTGTTGACGATCGCGCCGCCGCCGCGCTTCGTCATCAGCGGCGCGGCGTAGCGGATGCCGAGCGCGACCGAGCGCAGCAGCAGCGCCAGGGTGCGGTCCCAATCCTCGGGCGAAATCTGGTCGATCGGTTCGCGCGCGCCGCCCGCGCCGGCGTTGTTGAACAGTATGTCGAGGCCGCCCGCGGTGTCGGCGGCGGTGACGAGCGCCTCGATCTGCGCGGCGTCGGTGACGTCGGTGCGCTGGAAGGTGATGCGGCCGTCCGAGGTGTCGGCGAGCGCCTGGCCCTCGGCCGCGTCGATGTCGCCGATGATGACCGCGCAGCCCTCCTCGGCGAGGCGAAGCGCGGTCGCGCGCCCGATCCCCGAGGCGCCGCCGGTCACCACCGCCCGCTTGCCCGAAAAGCGCATCCCGACTCTCCTATGCCGTGTTTTTGACAGCATAGTATGGGGATGGGGTGCGTCAATCGGCGTGTTTGGAAGGTTGGGTTTGTTTGCCTTGCCCGTCATGCCGGGCTTGTCCCGGCATCCAACGTGCAACAAGCCATAACGCTGGTGGAGGGTTGGACCCCGGAACAAGTCCGGGGTGACGGAAGTGGGTCAGGCCCGTTCGGCTACTCGCCGCTCGATCGCGTCCCAGATCATGCCGGCGGTGTCGGTGCGGTTGAATTTGTCGATCGCGACGATGCCGGTGGGGGAGGTGACGTTGATCTCGGTGAGCCATTTGCCGCCGATCACGTCGATGCCGACGAAGATCAGGCCGCGCTTCTTGAGTTCGGGGCCGAGCGTGTCGCAGATTTCCTGCTCGCGGGGTGTGAGCCCGGTCTTCGCCGCCGAGCCGCCGACCGCGAGGTTCGAGCGGATTTCGCCTTCGCCGGGGAAGCGGTTGATCGCGCCCGCCACCTCGCCATCAACCAGCACGATGCGCTTGTCGCCCTGTGCGATCTCGGGGAGGAAGGCCTGCACCATGTGCGGCTCGCGATAGGCGGTGTTAAACACCTCGATCAGCGAGGAGAGGTTGGCGCCATCGCGGCCGACCTTGAAGATCGCCTTGCCGCCATTGCCGTGGAGCGGCTTGACGACGATCTCGCCATGCTCGGCGAGGAAGGCTTTCGCTTCCTCGAAGCTGCGGGTGACGAGCGTCGGCGGCATGAATTGCGGGTAATCGAGCACGAACACCTTTTCGGGGGCGTTGCGCACGCTGGCGGGGTCGTTGACGATGAGCGTCTTGTCGCTAATGCGTTCGAGCAGGTGCGTCGCTGTGATGTAGCCGAGGTCGAACGGCGGGTCCTGGCGCATCAGCACGACATCGGCGTCCTCGCCGAGGTCGAGGCTGACGGGATCGTCGAACGCGAAATGGTTGCCTGCGACGCGCTGCACGGTGACTGGGTGCGCCTTGGTCCAGATGCGGCCGGCCGAGTAATTGAGGTCCTCGGGCGCGTAGTGGAACAGGCTGTGGCCGCGTTCCTGCGCGGAAAGCATCAGCGCGAAGCTCGAATCGCCGGCGATGTTGATCTGATCGAGCGGGTCCATCTGGACGGCGACGCGAAGTGGCATGCGGGCTCCCCGAAAATCGTCACCCCAGCGGAGGCTGGGGTCTCATGCGGCAGGCGATGCCAGCCTGCGCTGGCATGACGAGGAGGCATGTAGGGGGCCGCGCACGTGGCGTCACCCTATCCAGGCATTCTCGATATGGCGCGGGCGGGTGCCGGGGGCGAGGAGGATTACGTCGACGCGGATGTCGTCGCCGGGTCCGGCGTAGCGCGACATCAGGATTTCGGCCGCGGCGGCGACGCGCGACAGGCGGCGCTCGTCGATCGCGAAATCGAGTTCGGCGGCGGATTTGCGGGTCTTGACCTCGACGAAGGCGACGAGGCTGCCGCGCCGCGCGACGAGATCGACCTCGCCGGCGGGCGTGCGGACGCGCGTGTCGAGCACGCGCCAGCCCTTGAGGCGGAGCCACCACGCCGCGACCCTCTCGCCGCGCCGGCCTGCGGCTTCGGCGGCGCGGCGGTTACGATTCCCCTCCCGCTTGCGGGAAGGGCTAGGGGAGGGCTTGTCGATCAATGCCACAATCCAGGACAGGGGCTGAACCGCCACCACACGCACACCCTGGGGCTGTTTTTTTACCACTAGACAACGCACCCCCGGAGCCAGCCGTCGGGGGGGTGATTTTTGTGTTTGTGGCTTCTGACACCCCAGTCGTAGCGGG
>JBQCHO010000139.1:0-2587 GCA_051954635.1 Sphingomonas sp.
CGAAAGCGGCCGTCGCCAGAATGTGCTGGCGGAGACGGTCGAGGCGGGCATGGTCGCGATCAACCAGGTCCGCATGACCTGGCCCGACGCCCCGTTCGGCGGCATGAAGGAATCGGGTTTCGGCTCGGAGGATGGGCCAGAGGGGATCATGGCGCATCTGACCACCAAGGCGGTGCACATCGCCTGACGCCACCAGGATGGTTCCTTTCCCACCCCGGCGAAGGCCGGGCCCAGTCGCGGCCGGGCTGGTGACGGCGCAGCTCGCTCTACGGTGACCGTCGCGAAACCGGGCGTCGGCCTTCGCCGGGGTGGGATAAACTGCTAGGCACGCCCACCAGAAACACGCCCACAACAAACATGCCCACAAGAAAGACGATCCGGGGAGTATGATGACTGCAACCAATGGCACCGGATCGCGGACCGCCGCGCGCATCCTCGTCGACCAGTTGATCGCGCAGGGCGTCGACCGCGCCACCTGCGTGCCGGGCGAGAGCTATCTGTCGGTGCTCGACGCGCTGATCGGATCGGGCATCGACCTGCTGACCTGCCGGGCCGAGGGCGGCGCGGCGATGATGGCGGAAGCCTATGGCAAGCTGACCGGGCGGCCGGGCATCTGCTTCGTGACCCGGGGGCCGGGAGCGACCAACGCCTCCCCCGGCCTGCACATCGCGATGCAGGATTCGACGCCGCTGATCCTGTTCGTCGGCCAGATCGAGCGCGGCATGCGCGACCGTGAAGCGTTCCAGGAGCTCGACTATCGCGCGACCTTCGGCGCGTTGGCCAAATGGGTGGTCGAGATCGACGCGCCCGAGCGCATCCCCGAGATCGTCGCGCGTGCGTTCCGGGTGTCGATGCAGGGACGCCCCGGGCCGGTGGTCATCGCGCTGCCCGAGGACATGCTCGACGAGGTCGCCGATGTAATGGATGCACCGCGCGTCGAGCCGGCCGAAACGGCCCCGACACCGGCGGATATCGACAAACTCTGCCACCTGCTCGCCCATGCCAAAAATCCGGTCGCGATCGTCGGCGGCTCGCGCTGGACCGCCGAGGCCCGCGACTCGATGGTCGACTTCGCGCATCGCTTCGACCTGCCCGTAGCGGCGCAATTCCGTCGCGCCCCGCTGTTCCCGGCGACCGACGAACATTTCATCGGCGATCTCGGCCTGGCGCCCAATCCCAAGCTGATCGAGCGCGTCAAGGCCGCCGACGTGGTCCTGCTGATCGGCGGGCGGATGTCGGAAATCGCCTCGCAATCCTATACGTTGCTGGGCATTCCTGCGTCGGGACAGCAACTCGTCCATGTCCATCCCGACCCGCTCGAGCTCGGCCGCGTCTATCAGCCGGTGCTCGCGATCAATGCCACGCCGCCGGCCTTTTTCGCGGCGCTCGACGGCGTCGGAGCCAAGCCGACCTGGGGCGCGAACCGCGAAGCCGCTCGCGCCGACTATCTCGCCTGGTCCGATACGCCGCCGCCGGTCCCCGGCGATTTCCAATATGGCGAGGTCATGGCCTGGCTGCGCGACCGCCTCCCGCCCGATGCAACGATCTGCAACGGCGCGGGCAATTTCGCGAGCTGGATCCATCGCTATTACCGCTTTCGCGACTTCGGCACGCAGCTTGCGCCGACCAGCGGGTCGATGGGCTACGGCCTGCCGGCTGGCGTAATGGCCAAGCGCCAGAAGCCCGGCAGCATCGTGCTGACGATCGCCGGCGACGGCGACTTCCTGATGAACGGCCAGGAATTCGCGACCGCGGTCCATCACGACATCCCGCTGATGGTCGTGCTGATCGACAACGGCATCTACGGCACGATCCGCATGCATCAGGAGCGAATCTTCCCCGGCCGCGTCTCGGCAACAAATCTGACCAACCCCGATTTCGCCGCGCTGGCGCGGGCGTATGGCGGGCATGGCGAGACGGTGACGACGACGGCCGAGTTCGCGCCCGCGTTCGAGCGTGCGCTGGCCTCGGGCAAGCCGGCGATCCTGCATTGCCATCTCGATACCCAGGCGATCACTCCGACCGCGACGCTCGACGGGTTGCGGGCGGCCGCACAGAAGAAATAGCCAGGTCGCCCGCCCTTTCCTTCCCCGGAACCCGCATCATGACCGATATCCACCTCAGCCCCGATCCGCTGCCGCTGGGCAAGAGCGGCATCATGGTCAGCCCGATCGCCTGGGGCATGTGGCGCTTCGCCAGCGCAGGCGCGGACGGCCAGCGCCTGATCGAGACCGCGCTCGAAATCGGCATCAACCTGTTCGACACGGCCGACATCTACGGCTTCGATACCAGCAAGGGGTTCGGCAATGCCGAGGCGGCGCTGGGCGAGATCCTCGCCGCATCGCCGGCGTTGCGCGACCGCATGGTGATCGCGACCAAGGGCGGAATCCAACCCGGCTTCCCGTACGATTCGAGCCGCAGCCATTTGACCAGGGCGCTCGACGACTCGCTGCGGCGCCTGCGGGTCGATCGGATCGATCTCTATCAGGTTCACCGCCCCGACATCCTGTCACACCACCAGGAATTCGCCCGGACGCTCGATGACATGGTATACTCGTGGAAGGTCGCCGCGGTCGGCGTCTCAAAT
>JBQCHO010000140.1:0-3461 GCA_051954635.1 Sphingomonas sp.
GGTCATCATCAAGTCGGCGAGTTCGTCGACGACGACAACGATCTGCGGCAGGACCTCGTACTCCAGCTCCTCGACCTCGTAGAGCGGCTGGCCGGTCGACGCGTCGTAACCGGTCTGGACTCGCCGGCCGAGCTTGGAGCCCTTGGCGCGCGCCTCGCGGACCTTCTGGTTGAAGCTCGGCAGAGCGCGGACGCCGAGATTCGCCATCATGCGATAGCGCTCCTCCATCTGCTCGACCGTCCACTTGAGTGCGCGAACCGCTTTGCCCGGCTCGGTCACCACCGGCGCCAGCAAGTGCGGAATGTCGTCGTAGCTCGACAGCTCCAGCATCTTGGGGTCGATCATGATCAGTTTGCAGTCCGCCGGACCGTACCGATAGAGCAGCGACAGGATCATGCAGTTGAGGCCGACCGACTTGCCCGATCCGGTCGTGCCCGCGACCAGCAGGTGCGGCATCGGCGCCAAATCCGCGATGACCGGATCGCCGGCGATGTTCTTGCCCAGGATCAGCGGCAGCGACATGTTCTGGTCTTCGAAGGCCTGGCTTCCAATCAGCTCGGACAGGCTGACCGCCTCGCGCTTCGGATTTGGCAGCTCGATGCCGATCACGCTGCGGCCGGGAATGGTCGCCACGCGGGCCGACAAAGCGGACATGTTGCGAGCAATGTCATCGGCGAGCGCGATCACCCGGCTCGCCTTCGTGCCGCTCGCCGGTTCCAGTTCGTACATGGTGACGACCGGCCCGGGCCGCACTTCGACGATCTCGCCGCGGACCTTGAAATCGTCGAGCACGGCTTCGAGCAGGCGCGCGTTGCGCTCGAGGCCGGCGCGGTCGATTTGCTGCTTCCCCTTCTGCGGCGGCGCGGCGAGGAGATCGAGCGTCGGCAGCTGGTAGCTGTCCCCGAGCGCCAGGCTGGTCTGCGCCGACACCTTTCGGCCGTTCGACTTGAGCGACATCGGCGGCGACTTCGCAGGCTCGACGACGGCGACGGTCGGGCGCGACTTGGGCGGCGCGGCCGGGACCGGCCTGTCGTCACGGATTTCCGTCGCGCGTGGCGCCGCGATCCTCTCCCGCCGAACGCGGGCGCGGGCAAGCCCGGCGAACCACCCGCGCTCCTCTTCGACCAGGCCGACGGCGAAATAGCCAAGGACCAGGGCCGCAATCGCGAACAGCAGCAGCGCCGTCAGCCGGACGGGTCCGGCAATGGCCGGATTGGGAATAAGACCGATCGCCGCGCTCACCCCATGCGCGCCGGCAAGACCGAGCGCGCCGCCCCAACCGGCGGGCAGTCCCGACACCGCCGATCCGCTCATCAAACCGAGAGCAACGCCAGCGAGCACCGCGCCGCCGGCGGCAAGAAGCATCCCCCGGCCGATGCGGCCGGACTCGCGCAGCCGAATCAGCCGCAAGCCCGCAACAGCGATTACCGGCAGGAACAGGATCGACCCCAACCCAAAAAACAGGAGCAGAAGGTCGCTCGAATAGGCGCCGACGCTGCCGAGCCAGTTGGACGGCGGCCCACCCGCAGCCGTGCTCAGGGAGGGATCGTTGGCGCTATGGCTCGCAAGCGCCAACGCGAAGGCCAGCGCCACGCCGACGAGCAATATGCCGACGGTGCGTACGAACACCCGCCGCACGGCATCGCGCAGTGCGTCGCGCCAGTCGGGCGCCAGGTCGCGCTTGGAAGCGCGGGCTGCAACGGTCGCCATCATCCACCCCGGTCAATTACTGTCCTAGAATCCCCCACGCGGACTCCACGGTCAAGCGAACTTCTTGGCGTCCCGTCGCGGCATCTGTAGGGCGGCGCCGATGGACCGTGCGGACGTCATCATCTTCGGCGGCGGAATGGTCGGGCTGGCGCTCGCCTCCGCGCTCGATTGCAGCGGTCTGTCGGCGATCGTCGTCGATCCCGCCGACCCCGGAGAGCGAACCACCGCCGCGTTCGACGGCCGGACCAGCGCCGTGTCGTCAAGCTCGATGCGGATGCTGACGACGATCGGTGTCACCGCACATCTAGCGAAGCCCGGTTGTCCGATCCGGCAGATCACCGTCGCCGATGGCCTGAAACCCGGTGGCCTGCATTTTGAACCCGACGACGACGAGCCGCTCGGCTGGATGCACGAGAATCGCCACCTGCGCGCCGCCTTGTTCGCGCGCGCCGAGGCGGCGAGCAATGCGTGGCTCCTGTGGAAATCGAAAGTCGCCGGAGTGACCCGCGACGAGCATGGCCTGACGGTCTCGCTCGAAGATGGGCGAAAGCTTGCAGCGCCGCTGCTGATCGCCGCCGACGGCCGTAACTCACGGACTCGCGAGGATGCCGGAATCCGGGTCGCGCGCTGGCGTTACGACCATCAGGCGATCGTCTCGGTGCTGCGTCACGAACTGCCGCACGACCATGTCGCGTACGAGATTTTCTATCCAACCGGCCCGTTCGCCGTCCTGCCGATGAGCGACGATGCGGCCGGCCACCGCTCCGCGATCGTATGGTCGGTTCCCAACGCGGATGCGGCCGGCTGGCTGTCGCTGAATGATGACGACTTCGCCGCCGAGGCTGAAGCCGCGATGGGCGGCTTTCTCGGCAAACTGACGATGCTGGCGCCGCGCTCGTCCTATCCGCTCGGCTTCCACCATGCGGCGCAAATCACCGGCGAGCGGCTGGCGCTGGTCGGCGACGCGGCCCATGCGATCCATCCAATCGCAGGCCAGGGGCTCAACCTCGGCTTCCGCGATGTCGCGGCGATCGCGGAGGTGCTCGTCGACGGCGCCCGCCTCGGGCTCGACCTGGGCGACCGGCAACTGCTCGATCGCTACCGGCGCTGGCGCTCGCTGGACGCTCTGTCCGTCGCCTTCGCGACCGACAGCCTGACGCGGGTCTATGCGGTTCCGGGCAAGTCCGCATCGGCGGTGCGCCGCTTCGGCATGGGATTGATTGACCGCATCTCGCCCGTTCGCGACCGGCTGATGGCCGAAGCCCGCGGTACCAGCGGCGATCTGCCGCTGCTGCTTCGAGGCTTGCCGATATAATTACTGAATGGTCGGCTCGACTTCGACGCCGCCCGACAGTCCGGCACGATGGAATTGCATCAGTTGGACCAGCAGGTCCGCACGGCCATCCAGCGATTCCTGTTCCAGAAGGGCCTGTTTCGCGCCGACGTCGAACGGCCCGACCTGCGCTATCGCGTTGACGAGCATCTCGTCGTCGAGCCGGCCGACCGCCTCCCAGTCCACCGCCAGCCGAAGCGCATCGCCGAGGCGGCGCGCCTCGCGTTCGACCTCGGCGCGCTGCCCGAGCGAGAGTGGGTCTGGTTCGCTGTCGTCGAACGCAGCGATGTCGACCTCGGCGCAGCGATAGGCGACTTCATTGTCCAGCTCGCGCACCAGCCTGAATCGGTTCGTGCCGTGCAGCACAATATTATAGCGGCCGTCGTCGAGCTCCTCGACGCCGACCACGTCACCGATA
>JBQCHO010000141.1:0-23499 GCA_051954635.1 Sphingomonas sp.
GGCCTGCGCGATCCCGACAAGCCGATCGGCAATTACCTGTTCACCGGCCCGACCGGCGTCGGCAAGACCGAGGTCGCGCGGCAATTGGCGTCGATCATGGGCATTCCGCTGCAGCGTTTCGACATGTCGGAATATATGGAACGCCACAGCGTCTCGCGGCTGATCGGCGCGCCCCCGGGCTATGTCGGTTACGATCAGGGCGGGCTGCTCACCGATGCGGTCGATCAGAACCCGCATTCGGTGCTGCTCTTGGACGAGATCGAGAAGGCGCATCCGGACCTGTTCAACATCCTGTTGCAGGTGATGGACAACGGCAAGCTCACCGATCACCACGGCAAGACGGTCGATTTCAGGAACACGATCCTGATCATGACGACCAATGCCGGCGCGTCGGACATGGCGCGCGAGGCGCTGGGCTTCGGCGTGTCGAGCCGCGAGGGCGAGGACGAGGAGGCGGTGCGCAAGATGTTCACCCCCGAATTCCGTAACCGCCTCGATGCGATCGTGCCGTTCGGTTACCTGCCGCCCGAGGTGGTCGCCCGCGTGGTCGACAAGTTTATCCTGCAACTGGAGCTGCAACTGGCCGATCGCCAGGTTCATATCCAGCTCGACGAGTCGTCGAAGGCGTGGCTGACCGAGAAGGGCTATGACAAGCTCTACGGCGCGCGCCCGATGGGCCGGCTGATCCAGGAGAAGATCAAGCAGCCGCTCGCCGAGGAATTGCTGTTCGGCAAGCTGGTCCATGGCGGTGAGGTCAACGTCAAATTGAAAGACGGCGCACTCGCCTTCGAGATCGTCCCCGCGCCGCCTAAGAAGCCCAAGAAGGGCGGCGGCAAGAAGGTCGAAAAGGCTACTGCCAAATAAGATCGAGGGCCGGGAGCGATCCCGGCCCCTTTTGCGTCAGCGCAGCACCCCGCGCCGCCGCATCGCGAGCGCGTAGAGCAATAGCGCGATCGTCACGACCCAGATCGCCGCGGTGAAGGCGATGTTGCTCGCTCCCGACAGGCTCGGCGGCGCGTGGCTGGTGCGTTCGAAAACGGTAACGCCCGCCAGGCCGACCAGCGCCAGCGCGAACGCCCAGATCGCAAAGCGGCTGCGCAGGAGGAGCAACAGCGATCCCGCCAACGCCCCCCATACGCCGAGCGCCCAGGCCGTCGTCGCCCAGGCAGGAAAGCTGAAGAAATAAGCCCGCTCCACGTCCGTAAACGGCGCGAGATAATTGACGTTGCGCATATTGGTCATCACGAAATCATAAACGCCGCCGGCATTCCACACCGCCGAGATGACGCCCACCGCCCACCGCCCACAGGTGCCAGGGCGGCCGTTCGATCGCCTGATCCATCCTCGCCTCCATCGCGCGACCGCCGATCTTATCATGAGGCGCGTTGGGAAAGATTACGGATAACTACCGAGGATAAGGTCGGCTTTGCCGTCCACGTCGCCTCCGTCCTATATCGCCGGACCGTTCGGGATTACCCTGCCGCGCCTACGAACAGCGAAAGGCCGAACGATGCGGGGTGGCGCGCGTTTGCTCTTGGTGGGATGGGGTGCCCTAGCGCTGTCCTTTGCCTTGGCCGGCACGCTCGACGCACAGCGCAGCGGCGAGCCCAAGGCGCGCTATCAGATGGATGTCGCGACGACCTCCGGCTTCGGCGGGATGGGTGGCGGCAATCCAATCGCGGGCCTGTTCGGCGGGCGTGGCGGCGGATCGGTGCAGCACAGCCTGGCGCTGCGCCTCGGCTCGACGTTGGCGCCGACCGGCGGGGCGGCGCATGCCGATCATTTCATGCCGTCGGGCGCGGGCCTCGGCACCTCGGTCCCGCTCGAAACGCCGCAAGCCGCGATGCGCGAGACGCCCGACATGCCGGGCCCGCCGCAGGAATTCCGCCGTCCCAAGGGTCGTATGCTGATCTTCTGGGGCTGCGGTGCGCATGTCGGGCCGGGCCAACCGGCGATCGTCGATTTCTCGAAGGTCACCCAAGGCCAGATGCCCCCCCATCTGTTCTCGACCGATACCCCCCTCGAGACCGACCCGACCAGCGCCAACAGCCGCACCTTCGGCGATTGGCCCAACGCCCGATCGCGCGAGAGCCTGCCGGCGCAATCGTCGCTGATTGGCGATCACCGCATCGCCAGCAATTACAGCCCGGACATCGCCTTCTCGCTCGACCAGGACTTCATGGCGCCGCTGCGCGCGACGTCGCAGGACGCCGCAGACGGCTCGACGCCGATGAGCTGGAACGCGGTGCCGGCCGCGACCGGCTATTACGCCTTCCTGTTCGGCGCGCAGGGCAACGGCGGCGATCAGGCCGACGTCGTGATGTGGAGTTCCGCCGCGCGGCAAGAAATGGGCGGTGGCCTGATCGATTGGCTCTCGCCTGCGACAGTTCAGCGGTTGATCGGCGAGCATGTCGTGATGCCGCCGAGCCAGACGAGCTGCACCGTCCCCGCCGAGGTCAAGCGAGCGGCGGGCGAAGTCATGTTGGTCCAGCTTTACGCCTATGGCCCCGAGGCGAACTTCGCCTATCCGCCGCGCCAGGCGGGGTCGAAGGCCGCGTGGACGCCCGATTGGACCGCCAAGGTGCGCTACAAATCGACCACCGGGCTGATGCTCGGAATGCCCGGCATGGCGGCGGCGATGGGTGATGGCGACGAGATGTCGGCCGATCGTCCGCCTGATCCGCCCAAGCCGAAATGCAAGCCGAAGGGGCCCGGCGGCTTCCTCAAATCGCAGCTAGGCGCGGGCTGTTGATGATCGTGACGATAGCGAAATAACCGGCGGGGCGTTTACCGTCCGTTCGGTATCTCGCCTTAATCTCCATCAGCATGTCGGGGGAATCGATCGGTCGCGTGATTCTGCGGGCGCTGGCGGCGCTGACGCTGCTGCTGTGCGCGGCGGCCGCCGAGGCGCAGGTCGGCGATGTCGGTCAGCACGTCGCGACCTGCGTATTGCGTGCGCAACCGGGCATGGATGCGATCAAGCTGCTGCGCCAAGTCGGCGGGTTCGACTGCGCGACGCCGCAGACCGACTTCGGGCCCGGCGACTATTGGGTGCGATCCGAACCGCTGTCGCGCGTCGATACGCGCTCGCCGCACGAGATCCGCGTCGCGAGCCTGTGGCAGAGCCGGCTGACGCTCTACGCCCTCTACGCCGACGGCCGCATCTATCGCTTCGCCGACGACTCGCATGAGCTGTCACACCACATCCAGCTCGGCGCGATCGTCCAGCACCAGACGCCGCCGTCGCGCGTGCCGCTAGTGCGCGTGCTATGGCACGTAGAAGGTTCGCCCAATCTGCGCGGCATTCTGATCGGGGCCCGGATTTCGGATTCATACAATGCGGGTATGTCCAACCTCAGGCTCGGCGCACTTTACGCCGGGTTCGTCGGTATGGGCGTGGCGCTGCTGATCTATAACCTCGCGCTGTGGGGCGCGCTGAGACATCGCTTCCAACTCGCTTATTGCGTGATGGTGGCCGCGCTGATCGGCTATGCGATCTCCTCGTCGGGGGCACTGGCTTGGCTCTATCCCGCGATCGCCAACAACGATCGGTTGCGGATCAACTATTTGCTGCTGGCGATTTCCGCCGCAAGTGCGGTCGCCTTCGCGCGATCGTTCTTCGAGGAGCGGGTATTTTCGGGTTGGTTACGCCCGGCGAGCCGCGCCGCAATGATCGCGGTGCTGGTCCCCGCCGCGCTGTTCGCGCTGTTCGCTCCTTATGCGATCTGGGCGATCGACAAGCTCTACGCGGTGACGTTCGTCGGGCTGATTTCGATCGTCGTCCCGATCCTGTGGCGCGCCTGGCGCATGCGGAGCAATTTCCTTTGGGCGTTCGCGATCGGCTGGGCGGCGCCGATCGCGCTGGCCTGCGTGCGCATCCTCAACAATTTCCACCTCATTCGCTGGAGCTTCTGGCTCGACAATTCGACGCTGCTGTCGATGACCGCCGAAGCGCTCGTGTCGAGCCTGGCGATCGCCTATCGCATCCGCCTGCTCAGCCTCGATCGCGACGAGGCGCGCATCCAGGAGGCTGCGCAGCGCCTGCTCGCCGATACCGATCCGCTGACCGGGCTGCTCAACCGCCGCGCCTTCCTGCGCGAGGCGATCGGGCGGCCGGGCCAGCAGACGCTGCTGATCGCCGACATCGATCATTTCAAGCGCGTCAACGACACGCTCGGTCACGCCGGCGGCGACGAGGTGCTGCGGCTGTTCGCCCGCGCGCTGCGCGCCGCTTCTCCCGCCGACGCGCTGGTCGCGCGGATCGGCGGCGAGGAATTCGCGATCGTCGCCCCGGAGACGACGTCGCTCGACGCCGATGCGGTCCTTGCCCGGCTGCGCGCCGAGCGCATGCCGTTCGACCTCACCGTCACCGCGAGCATCGGCATGTGTACCGGGCCGCTGGCGACGGAGGCGCATTGGAAGCTCCTCTACGGCGTCGCCGATCGCGCGCTGTTCGACGCCAAGGCCGACGGCCGCGACCGCGCACGGGCGGGTTATTCGATCGCGGCGTGACTGGCGGAGTCGGCTGCGCCGAACGCGAGCGGTGCCGGCCCACGCCCCCACCCGACCACCCGATGCGATTATCCTGTGGGTGGTCGGGTGGGGGAGTGGGCCGGTGCGGCCTCCATCAAGAGCAGTTTCGCTTGAGTGGAACCGACTACAAGCGTAATAATCGCCGCCTCGACGGGAGGCTTGTCATGCGGGAACGGCGGATCGGATTGGCGGTGCTGGTGCTCGCATTGCTGGTGCTCGCTATGCGCCATCCGTCGGCGAACATTCGCATCGACACCCATGACGGCGGCGATCCTGCGCCGCACACGATGCAGGCCGCGATCGATCTCGGGCTCGTCGGCGTGTCGCTGCTATGGACGTGGAGCGGCCATCACCTGCTCGAAAGCCAGTGACTTGCACGCACCGGATGGGTTGCTTACACCAATGTAAATGAGCGATCCGGAAGCCGTCTGGCGCAGCGCCTATCGTCACCCCACGCCTTGGGACACCGCCTTCCCTCCCGAATCGCTGATCGACCTGTTCGAGGCTTCGGCGACCGCGCATCCGAACGCGCCGCTGATCGAATTTCTCGGCCGGACCTATAGTTATGCCGAAACGCGGGATGGCGCCAACCGCGTCGCATGCGGGCTGAAGGCGCTGGGCTACGGCACCGGTGATCGCATCGGGCTGTTCCTGCCCAACGTGCCGCACTACCTCGCCGCCTATTACGGTGTGCTCAAGCTCGGCGCGACGGTGGTCAATTTCTCGCCGCTTTATACCGCCGACGAGTTGGCCCATCAGGTCGCAGATTCGGGCACGCGCTTGCTGTTCACGCTGTCGGCGACGGCGTTGCTCCCGACCGCGCTCGAGGTGCTCGACAAGTCGGCGCTCGAGCGGCTGGTGGTCGGATCGGTCGCGGGCGCGCTGCCGGGAGCGAAGTCGCTATTCTACCGGCTGTTCCGCGGGAGCGAGGTTGCCAAGCGCCCGCATGACGATCGCATTCTCGCCTTTTCCAGGCTGATCCACAATGACGGCGCCTGCCCCGCCCCCGCGATCGACCCGGCCGAGCATGTCGCGCTGATCCAATATACCGGGGGCACCACCGGCACGCCCAAGGGCGCGATGCTGACGCATGCCAATCTCGCCGCCAATGCGCGCCAGGTGGCGGCGCTCGATCCGCATCCGCACGCCGAGGATCGCATCATCGGTGTGCTGCCGCTGTTCCACGTCTTCGCCAATACCTGCGTCCTCAACCGCACCGTGGCGAATGGCGGCTGCATCGTCATGCTGCCGCGCTTCCATGCCGGCCAGGTGCTCGCGACGATCGCGCGCACCCGCGCGACCGCGCTGCCCGGCGTGCCGACGATGTATCAGGCGCTGCTCGATCATCCCAAGGTCGCGCAGACCGATTTCTCGCACCTGCGCGTCTGCGTGTCGGGCGGCGCACCGCTCGCCGCCGAACTCAAGGCGAAGTTTGAGAGCGTCACCGGGGCGACGCTGGTCGAGGGCTATGGCCTGTCCGAAAGCTCCGGCGTGATCTCGTCGAACCCTTATGAGGCCGCGGGCAAGCCCGGCACGATCGGCCAGCCGATCCCCGGCACGCATGTCCGCCTGGTCGACAAGGAGGACGCGACGAAGCCGCCGCCGGCGGGCGAACCCGGCGAGATCGTCGCCAAGGGTCCGCAGATCATGAAGGGCTATTGGAACCGCCCCGACGCCGATGCCAAGGTGTTCGTCGATGGCTGGCTGCGCACCGGTGATGTCGGGACGATCGACAAGGACGGCTTCATCCGCATCGTCGACCGGCTGAAGGACATGATCGCGGTCGGCGGGTTCAAGGTGTTCCCGAGCCAGATCGAGGCGATCCTCTACCGGAACCCGGCGGTCAAGGAGGCGCTGGTGATCGGCCTGCCCGATGCCTATCGCGGCGAGCATCCCCGGGCTTATGTCACCTTGGCCGAAGGCGCGACGGTGACGGGCGAGGAACTGACGGCCTGGCTCAACCCGCAGCTCGGCAAGCATGAGCGGGTCGATCAGGTGGTGGTGCGGCTGACCATGCCCAAGACGATGGTGGGCAAGCTCAGCCGCAAGGACCTGATCGCCGAGGTGACGGCGGAGAGCGATTTGGGGCGAGCCTGAACCCGCCCCGAGGTGATCACTTTTCCGCGGTGCTCGCCGCGACGACGGGGAGCAGCACCGAGCTCGCACCCGCGCCGCCATGTTCGATCGAGATCGTCGCCTTCTGGTAATCGCTGGGCTTGGCGAAGAAGATGTTCGGCACGTATTTCTGCGGGTTACGATCGTAGAGCGGGAACAGGCTCGACTGGATCTGCACCATGATGCGATGGCCGGGCTTGAAGGTGTAATTCTGCGTCGGCAGGCGGAACTTGTATTCCTGCACCTCGCCCGCCGGGATCGGCGACGGATCGCTGAAGCTCTTGCGGTAACGGCCGCGGAAGATGTCCATGCTGATCGGGAGCTGATAGCCGCCCATTTCGGGCTGCTCGGGATATGCCGCCGGATAGACGTCGATCAGCTTGACGACGAAATCGCCGTCGGTGCCGGTCGTCTTGGCGAAGATGTCGGCGATCGGCGCGCCCTCGATCTGGACCGCCTGGGTCAGCACCGGCGTCGTGTAGCTGAGCACGTCGGGGCGCGTCGCGACGAAGCGCTGATCCTGTTCGAGCCAGGTGCGCCAGCGATCGTTCTGCTGCGGGATCGGCGGATTGAGATACGGCACCGGCTTGGCGGGATCGGAGACGTAGCTGTCCTCGCCGGCGGCGGCCTGCTGGAACGCCAGGCCCTTGTCCGCCTGGAGATAGAGCGGGGTGAGCTGCTGGTTCGACGCGACCGGCCAGTCGGCGAACTTGTCCCAATGGTTCGCGGTCGGGTTGTAGATCAGCGCCTGGGGCAGCGGGGTCTGCTGCGGCTCGTCCTTCAGATACTGGTCGAAGAACGGGATCAGGTAGTTCTTGCGGAAATCGGCGGCGGTGTCGCCGTTCCACTTGAGCGGCCCGAGCTCCCAAGCCGAGCGGTTGACCTGGCTGTGGAACCACGGCCCCATCACGAGGTGATTGTTGTCGCCGTGGCCCGACTTCTTGAGTTCCTCCCAGGTGTGGATCGCGCCGTACATATCTTCCTGATCCCACAAGCCCTGGAGCCAGATCGTCGGCACGTTCGAGGCGTTGGCGGGGACGATCTTGTCGAGCGCCTGATCCTGCCAGAAGGCGTCATAGGCGGGGTGCGCCGACAGGCGGTTCCACCACGGGAGCTGTCTGAAGCCGTGCTCATCCGCCCAATTGCCGGCCGAGCCGGCGTCGAGGAAATTCTGGTAGTCGTCATAGCCGGCGCGCGGCACTTCCTGGCCGCCGCCCTGCTTCGACGACTGGCCGGTGAAATAATCGAGATTGACCTGGCGGAAGGCGCCGTAATGGAACCAGTCGTCGCCCATCCAGCCGTCGACCATCGGGCTTTCGGGCGCGGCGACCTTGAGCGCGGGATGCGGATGGAGCAGCGCCATCGCCACCGTCCAGCCATCATATGACGAGCCGATCATGCCGACCTTGCCGTTCGACTGCTTCACGTTCTTCACCAGCCAGTCGATCGTATCGTAGGCATCGGTGGTGTCGTCGGTCTTGGTCGGATTGAGCGGGCCCATCGGCGGGCGCGTCATGACATATTTGCCTTCGGAGCCGTATTTGCCGCGAATGTCCTGATCGACGATGATGTAGCCGTCATCGACCCATTCGCGCTGCGCACCCCACACCGCCTCGCGCATGTACGGACTGTTGGTCGAATTGGTGCTGGTCGCGTCATAGGGCGTGCGTTCGAGCAGCATCGGCAGGTCGTGCGCGTTCTTGGGGATGAGGATGACGGTGTGCAGCTTCACCCCGTCGCGCATCGGGATCATCACTTCCTTGCGCGTGTAGTTGAAATTGTCCTCGGGCTGCTGCCAATCCTTGGGGATGTCGCTGCCGGTCTGGATCATGTCCGGCGTGACCTGGCTGGACTGTTGCGCCGTCGCGGCGGCGGCCAGCGAGACGGTCAGCGCGATCATCGCGGTGCCAAGGATCGTTTTCTTCATGCGCCCTTTTCCTCTCGTTCCAAACGGCGCGCGCGGTCACGCGCCGGCTGCATGCGGCCTAGACCCGCAACCGGCCGTTCGCAACAATCGGATGACGTAACGTAATTTTGATGCTGGCGAGCAGGTGAAGTGGAGAAAGTAAAGACCGTCGCACGGTTTTGCCGCCCATCGCGCCTGCGATGCGCCCGTTTCGCACCGCGAGGCGCCGGGCGCGCGACAGGTGCGCGACAGCGACGCGACACCGGCGCGGCGGATGGGTGACCATCTTGCGGCGGGCAGGCCACGGATTCGCGACAGCGACACTGCGGCGCCGCGCCGCTGGACAGAGAATGGCTGTCGCGAATGCAATGCGGGTCCATCGCCCAGGATAGATCAGAAGAAATCCAACATTGCAAAGGGCTTGAGGCACCGCCTCAAAGGAACCGCCCCCTCATTCCACCACGGTCTTGAGGTTCATGAATTCGTGCAAGCCCCACGGGCCGAGCTCGCGGCCGTGGCCCGAGCGCTTGACGCCGCCGAACGGCGCCTCGGGCGAGGAGGCGAGCATCTGGTTGATCGCGGTCATCCCCGCCTCGATGTCGCGGGCGAAGCGCTCTTTCTCGCCGGCATCGTTGGTCCACACGCTTGAGCCGAGCCCGAAGGGCACGTCGTTGGCCAGACGGATCGCGGCGTCGATATCGTCGACGCGGAACACCATCGCGATGGGGCCGAACAGTTCCTCATGCGCGACCTTGTCGTCGGTCGGCACATCGGTCAGCACGCCCGCCGCCATGTACGCGCCATCGCCGGGCAGCGCCTCGCCGCCGATCAGTTTGGCGCCCGCCTGTTGCAGCTCGGTGAGTTGGTCGAGTACGGTCTGGCGCTGTTCTTCGCTCGACAGCGGGCCCATGTCGGTCGCGTCGTCCATCGGGTCGCCGGCCTTGACCGCCTTCATTCCCGCGACGAACTTGTCCATGAACGCGTCGTAGACGTCAGCGTGGACGATCATCCGCTTGGCGCAGATGCACGATTGGCCGGTATTCTGGATGCGCGCCTTGACCGCGGTCGCCGCGGCCTTGTCGAGATCGGCCGAGGGCATGACGATGAACGGATCCGATCCGCCGAGTTCGAGCACGACCTTCTTGAGCGCGTGCCCGGCCGCCTCGGCGACCTTCATGCCGGCGCCTTCGCTGCCGGTCAGCGTGATGGCGACGATGCGGTCGTCGGCGATCAGCCCGGCGACCTTGTCCGACTTGATCGCGAGGTTCTGGAACACGCCCGCAGGCGCGCCGGCGGCAACGATCATCTCCTCGATCGCGGCGGCGCAGCCCTGGACGTTCGAGGCGTGTTTGAGCAGCCCGACATTGCCCGCCAGGATCGTCGGCGCGGCGAACCGCACGACCTGCCAGAACGGGAAATTCCACGGCATCACCGCGAGCACCGGCCCCATCGGCAGCCACCGCGCGATCGCCTTGCCCGTGCCCACCGTCACCTCACTCGACTCGAGCATCGCGGGGCCGTGCTTCGCGTAATAGCGAAAGCCGCCCGCGCATTTCTCGACCTCGGCGATCGCCGATTTGAGCGTCTTGCCCATCTCGCGCGTCGCGATCTCGGCGAGGCGGCGCTTGTTGGCGTCGAACTGGTCGGCGATCTTCTCGAGCAGGTCGGTGCGGGTCTTGAGATCGGTCTGCCGCCAGGCACGGAACGCGTCGTGCGCGCGCTGCACGCGCGTCTCGACCTCTGCGGCGGTCAGCTCGTCATGGGTCGCGATCGTTTCGCCGGTCGCGGGATTGGTGCTGGTGAACATGCTCTCTCCTGTGAGGGTCTTGATGAGCCAACGCAGCATCCCGCGCGTCGTATCCTTGACCGCCCTTGCTCGCCTGCCGCATAGCAGGCCTATGGATGCCGGTCCCGCTATCGAAGAGCTGAGCTTCGAACAAGCCTTGCGCGAACTCGAAACGATCGTCGGCCGCCTCGAAAGCGGCGACACGCCGCTCGCCGAGGCGATCGAGCTGTATGAGCGCGGCAATCTGCTGCGCCGCCGCTGCAGCGAGCGGCTCGACGCAGCTCAGGCGCGGATCGAGGCGATCCGGCTCGACGCCCAGGGCCAGCCGGCGGGCACGGCGCCGTTCGATGGCGGCTGACCGGGCCGTGGCGCTCGCCTCGCTGCCGCTGCAACAGGCGCTCGACCAGGTCTCGCAAGAGATCGACGCGCAATTCGACGCGCTGCTCGCCGTTCCGGATGATGCGCGCGCCGACCTCTACGAGGCGATGCGCCACGCCGCGATCGGCGGCGGCAAGCGGCTGCGCCCGCTGCTGGTCTGCGCCACCGCGCGGCTGTTCGCGGTCGATCGCGCCTGCGCGCTGCGTGCGGCTCTCGCGATCGAGTGCATCCACGTCTATTCGCTGATCCACGACGACCTGCCGGCGATGGACGACGACGACCTGCGCCGCGGCAAGCCGACCGTGCACAAGGCTTTTGGTGAGGCGACCGCGGTGCTGGCGGGCGATTCGCTCCACGCGCTCGCTTTCGAAATCCTCGCCGAGCCGACGACGCATCCCGACCCGTTCGTCCGCGCCGAGCTGGTCGGCGAACTCGCGCGCTCGGCCGGTCCCGCGGGCATGGCGGGCGGGCAGATGATGGACCTGATCGCCGAGCATGAGAGCTTCGACCTCGCCACTGTCACCAGGCTGCAGGCGCTCAAGACCGGCGCACTGATCGGCTGCGCGGTCGAGCTCGGCCTGATCCTCGGCCGCGTGCCGCCCGAAGGCCGCACCGGCTTGCGTGGCTATGCCCGCGATATCGGCCTCGCCTTCCAGATCGCCGACGATATCCTCGACGCGACCGGCGACGAGGCGCTGGTCGGCAAGAAGCTCGGCAAGGACGACGGCGCGGGCAAGGAGACCTTCCTCACCTTGCTCGGCCTGACCCGCGCGCGCGAACAGGCGCGCGTGCTGGTCGACCAGGCGATCGCACACCTCCACGGGTTCGGCGAGGAGGCCGATCTGCTGCGCGACCTCGCGCGTTTCGTATTGGAGCGGGACAGGTGACGTCGGCCCGGCCTCTGATCCGGGCCGTTGTCTTGCTAATCGTGATTGCAGGCCTTGCGCTCCTATCCTTCCTGCTTCGAGCATGGCAGGAGCAACGAGATTGGGTGGTTAGCCGAGCCGTCGATCGGGGGGCGTGCGCCGATACGAACCACATTTCCCTCCAAACCGTGGCACCTCGCGCTAGTCGAGAGCTTTTTCGCGCTGATGCCGAATGCCGCACCCAAATCGTTCGAATGCTGCGATCGACGCCAAACTTTTCTTGCCGTAGCTCCCAAGACATTACGGTTTGCGAGCATCCACTTAATAGTGACGATGATACGACTTATGTCCGCGCCATTTTGGCAGGGGGTCGGGTTTTGCTGGAGACCATTCCGACATGAATCTTCGAACCGGGGTCTATCCCGGCACTTTCGATCCGATCACGCTCGGCCATATGGACATCATCCGGCGCGGCGCGAAGCTGGTCGACCGGCTGGTGATCGGTGTGACCACCAATCCGTCGAAGGATCCGATGTTCTCGGTCGACGAGCGGATCGCGATGGTGCACCGCGAGGTGGCGGGAATCGCCGGCGATATCAAGGTCGTCAGTTTCGATTCGCTGCTGATGGACTTCGCCGAGCGCGAGGGCGCGAGCGTGATCGTCCGGGGCTTACGCGCCGTCGCCGATTTCGAATACGAATATCAGATGGCCGGCATGAACCAGCAGCTCAACAACCGGATCGAAACCG
Source organism: Sphingomonas sp. (assembly GCA_051954635.1). Lineage (GTDB taxonomy): Bacteria > Pseudomonadota > Alphaproteobacteria > Sphingomonadales > Sphingomonadaceae > Sphingomonas. Next base: position 12,334 of record JBQCHO010000141.1, read on the forward strand.
TCTTCCTGATGGCCGACGTCGCGCTGCAGCCGATCGCCAGCCGGCTGGTCAAGGAGATCGCGCTGTTCGGCGGCGACATCGGCAAGTTCGTGACGCCCGCGGTGAAGGCCGAAGTCGCCGCGCGGGTCGAGGCGCGCGGCCGCAAGGGGTCGTGACACAGGCGAACGTTCAGTTTGGCGCAAGCGTCGATTTGCTCTAAGCCGCCGCCAACACCGATTGTCTTTCGCGGGGAAGTGATGCGTTTCATCCTGAGTTCGATCGCGCTGGCCGGCGCGTTGCTGGCGGCACCCGCCTTCGCGCAGAGTTCGGCGCTGATCGATCCCAACGTCGCTAGCCGGCCGCCGGTGGCGAGCCCGACCGACCCGCAGAATTTGCTCGACCTCGACCTGTCGACCGGCGGGCGGGTGGTGATCTGGCTGCGCCCCGATGTCGCACCGAAGATGGTCGAGCGGATCAAGACGCTGGTGCGCCAGCATTTCTATGACGGCCTCACCTTCCACCGCGTGATCGATGGTTTCATGGCGCAGACCGGCGATCCCAAGGGCGACGGCACCGGCGGCTCGTCGCTGCCCAACGTGCCGGCCGAGTTCAATTATCTGCCACACGTCCGCGGCGCGGTCGCCGCCGCGCGGTCGAGCGCGCCCGACGATGCCGACGACGCGACCAAGAAGAAGGCCGACGACAGCGCGAACAGCCAGTTCTTCATCATGTTCCAGCCGCACATGACGCTCGACAAGAAATACACCGTGTTCGGGCGCGTCATCCAGGGCATGGAATATGTCGACGCGATCCATCGCGGCGAGCCGCCGGCCGATCCGAGCCGCATCCTCCACGCCTATATCGCCGCCGACAATCCGCCGCCGTATCAGCCGGCCGCCGCGCCGGCGCCGGCACCGAACCTGGGCGCGCCGGTGACGCTGCCGGGCGCGAAGCCGACGGCGCCCGCCGGCCAGTGATTGAAGGGCGCGACCGCCGATGAAGGTCGACCGGTTCGATTTCACGCTGCCCAACGATCGGATCGCGCTGCGCCCCGCGAGCCCGCGCGATGCGGCGCGGCTGCTGGTGCTCGACGGCGAGGCGACACGCGACGCCGGGGTCGGCGATCTGCCGCGTTTCCTCGCTCCCGGCGATCTGCTAGTGTTCAACGATACGCGCGTGATTCCCGCCCAACTCGAAGGGAAGCGCGGCGAGGCGACGATCGGCGCGACGCTGCACAAGCGCGAGGGGCCGCGGCGCTGGCGGGCGTTCATCCGCAACGCCAAGCGGCTGCGCGACGGCGACGCGATCGACTTCGGCAATGACGTGTCCGCGACCGCGTCGGATCGCGCCGAGGACGGCAGCTTTGCGCTCGACTTCGCCGGCGACGAGCCCGTCGAGCTGCTGCTGCAGCGCGCCGGGCACATGCCGCTGCCGCCCTATATCGCGAGCAAGCGCGCGACGGACGAGCGCGACGCCGACGACTATCAGACGATGTTCGCGCGAGAGGCGGGCGCCGTGGCGGCGCCGACCGCAGCGCTGCACTTCACCCCCGGCCTGCTCGCCGCCCTCGAGACCGCTGGGATCGAGCACGCGACGCTGACGCTGCATGTCGGCGCGGGGACGTTCCTGCCGGTCAAGGCCGACGACACCGACGATCACACGATGCACGCCGAATGGGGCCGGATCGATCAGGCCACTGCCGATCGCCTCAACGCCGTCCGGGCGCGCGGCAACCGGGTGATCGCGGTCGGCACCACCAGTCTGCGCCTGATCGAGAGCGCCGCCGGTAACGACGGCACGATCCGGCCGTTCGAGGGCGACACCGCGATCTTCATCACCCCCGGATACCGATTCAAGGGGATCGACGGGCTGATGACCAATTTCCATTTGCCGCGATCGACGCTGTTCATGCTGGTCTCGGCGCTGATGGGGCTGGAGCGGATGCAGGCGGCCTATGCGCACGCCATTGCCGAGCACTACCGCTTCTACAGCTACGGCGACGCCAGCCTGTTGCTGCCGGAGCGGCGGGGGTGATCCTCGTCGCCCTCGCATTGATCCAGGCGGCGGGCGATCTCACCCAGCCGCCCGATCAGACGATGATGGTCGAGCCCGTCGCGATGATGATCGCTGCGTGCGACGCCGATGGCGACGCGCGCGTCACGCGCGTCGAGCTCGATGCCTGCGTCGCGCGCAGCTTCGCGACCGTCGATACCGCACATGCCGGCGCGATCGGATATATCGCCTTTGGCGATTGGGCCGAGCGCTATCTGGGCGACCGCAACGCGCTTCCGAGCCCGTTCGAGGTCGATGGCGACCATGACGACCGCATTACGCTCGCCGAATTGCAGGCCGATATGGCGCGGATCTTCGCCCGGCTCGACGCCAATCACGATGGCGTCGTCACCCGCGCCGAATGCCTGACGATCCGCGCCGCCCCGTTCGGCGAGGGGCGCGGCGGCCGACGCCGGCATTGAGCCGATCGGCGCGACCGCCTAAGCGCTCGATCATGACGACCCGTTTCGAGTTCACCATCGCCGCGACCGACGGTCGCGCCCGCACCGGCGCGATCCAAATGGAGCGCGGGACGATCCGCACGCCCGCCTTCATGCCGGTCGGCACCGCGGCCACCGTCAAGGCGATGAATCCCGGCGACGTCGCCGCGGCCGGGGCCGACATCATCCTCGGCAACACCTATCACCTGATGCTGCGCCCGACCGCCGAGCGCGTCGCCCGGCTGGGCGGACTGCATGCCTTCATGGGCTGGGACAAGCCGATCCTGACCGATTCGGGCGGCTATCAGGTGATGAGCCTCGCCGAGCTGACCAAGCGATCCGAGGAAGGCGTGTCATTCAAGTCGCACCTAGACGGCTCGCGCCACCTGCTCAGCCCCGAGCGCTCGATCGAGATTCAGCGGCTGCTCGGCTCGAACATCATCATGGCGTTCGACGAACTCGTGCCCACCACCTCGACCCGCGAGGTGCAGGCGGCGGCGATGGAGCGATCGATGCGCTGGGCCAGGCGCAGCCGCGCCGCCTTCGATGCGGGCGGCGACCATGCCGAACACAATGCGATCTTCGGCATCCAGCAGGGCGCGCTCGACGAAGGGTTGCGCCAGGCCTCGGCCGATGCGCTCACCGATATCGGCTTCGATGGCTATGCGATCGGCGGCCTCGCGGTCGGCGAGGGGCAGGAGGCGATGTTCGCCTGCCTCGACTTCGCGCCGGGCCAGCTCCCTGCCGACAAGCCGCGCTACCTGATGGGGGTCGGCAAGCCCGACGACATCGTCGGCGCGGTCGAGCGCGGTGTCGACATGTTCGATTGCGTGCTCCCCACGCGTTCGGGCCGCACCGGCCAGGCGTTCACGCGCGGCGGGCCGATCAACATCCGCAATGCCAAGTTCGGCGAGGATCGGGAGCCGCTCGACCCGACCTGCCCCTGCCCGGTCTGCGCGACCTGGAGCCGCGCCTATCTCCATCATCTCGTCCGCGCCGGCGAGATTCTCGGCGCGATGCTGATGACCGAGCACAATATCTGGTTTTACGAGACCTTGATGGCCGATCTGCGCGCCGCGATCGCCGATGGGCGGCTGGCGCAATTCGCGCGTGACTTCCGCGATGGATATGCGGCAAGCTCCGCGCGTTGACTATGGCCCACGCCTAACGACCGGGACAGTATCTTGAGTGATTCAACCGACACGCCGCTGAACGAGATCACCGCCGCCGCGCACGACGCCAGGCGCTGCCGCGAGGGCGCGGCCGACACCGCCGAGCCGGGCAAGGCCAAGAGCAACCGCTGGCCGCTGGCGACGATCGGGTTCGGCATCGGATCGGCCGCGCTGGGCGCAGCGATGCTCTACGCCAATCGCGAGAAGCGCCACCGCGGCTAGGTTACCGGACGCACGACCTGTCCCAGCCGCGGACAGCCGAAAATCGAGGCTAAACCGCGCGCGCTCGCGGCCGTATGACGGTAAGCGATGATCGCGCGTTTCTCCCTGACCCGGCCGCTCGGCGAGGTGGCACTGGTGATCGCGCTCGCGCTGATCTGCGTCGGCGTGTCGGCGCATGCCGCGTTGCGGGCGATCGTCGCGAACGAGCCGGCGACGGCGACCTTCGCCAACCCGGCCGGCTTCGAGGCCGAGGACCATTTTCCCGGCGCCGCCTATTTCTACGCGATCGATGACGATGCCGCGCCCGCCGCTGGCACTACCGGCACCGCGGCACTGCCAAACCTGCCGATCCCGACATCGGCGCATTTCGACGTCAACGACGGCTCGGTTCATCCGGCGCGTGCCTTTTCGATGGCTGCAGCGAGCGGCATCGATCGTGCCCGCGCGCTGCAATGCCTGGCGAGCGCGGTCTATTACGAGGCGGCGTCCGAATCGACCGATGGGCAGCGCGCGGTGGCGCAGGTCGTGCTCAACCGCGTGATGCACCCCGCCTTTCCCGACACGGTGTGCGGCGTCGTCTATCAAGGTTCCGAGCGCGCGAGCGGCTGCCAGTTCAGCTTCGCGTGCGATGGCGCCACGGCGCGCACGCCGATGCCGGCGGCGTGGGACAAGGCGCTGCGCATCGCCGCCGCCGCCTTGGGCGGCTACGTCTTCGCGCCGGTGGGGCTGGCGACGCATTATCACACCTATGCGGTGACGCCGGCGTGGAACCGGCAACTGATCATGACCGATGCGATCGGTGCGCACCTGTTCCATCGCTGGGCGGGATATTGGGGGACTCCGGCCGCGTTCAATCAGCTCTATCGCGGCGGCGAACCCCTGCCCGCGCCGCGCGTCAGGGCGATGCCACCTGCGGCCGTGCCGATGACGCTGGCTGCGGCGGCAAGCGCGGCGACTGCCCCCGCTGCGTCGCCCGCGGCTCCCAAGGCCGAGCCGGTGGCGGTCGCGATGGTCCAGCCCGCTTATGCGGAGAGCGGCGCGATCAAGGCCACCGCGCCCGCTGCGGACACGCTCCCGCAATCGCAGGTGCTCGATCGCTGGAAGGACAGTGGCCAGCCGCTATCTGCGTCACCGCATCCCTGAGCGGGAGTCGGGCTTCCTTCTGCGCGTCGGAGAAGAAGCCTGACCCCGGGTCAAGCCCGGGGTGACGGAAGGTGGAATGGGGGCAGAAGCGCTATTTCTAGCGCTTCTTCTTCGCCGTGTTGAGCGCGATCGCGGCGCGGACCAGGGTGGTCAGGGCGGGTTCGTCGATAACGTCGCCCTGGTGGAAATCGATCGCGCGGCGGACATTGCCGTCGAGGCTGGCGTTGAACAGCCGCTGCGGATCATCGAGCGCGGCGCCATTGGCGAACGTCATCTTGACCGCGGCCTTGTATGTCTCGCCGGTGCAGATCATCCCGTCCTTGTACCAGACGGGCACCCCGCGCCACTTCCACTCCTCGACCACGTCGGGCGCGGCGGCGAGCACCACCGCCCGCAGCCGCGCGAGCATCTCGCCGCGCCAGTCGCCGAGATCGACGATGCGGCTGTCGATCAGTTCGGACGGGGTCTTGTCGGCCACGCCGCCGCTTACTTCTTGAGGTATTTGTCGAACCAGGCGATCGTGCGCTTCCCGACATCGGCGCGATGCTCGGGATCGCGGATGCCGTGGCCCTCCCCGGGATAGATGACGAGGCTGACGGGCACGTTCATGTCCTTCAGCGCATGCCACCATTCGATCGACTGCGTCGGCGGCACCTCGATGTCGCGTTCGCCGACATAGATGAAGGTCGGGGTGTGCGCCTGCTTGGCGTAGTTGACGGCCGAGACCTTGTTGTACGCAGCGGGATCGTCATACATCGTCTTGCCGAAGAACGGCAGCATCCACTGATCGATGCCATTGGTGCCGTAATAGCTGATCCAGTCCGACAGGCCCGCGCCGGCGACGATCGCCTTGAAGCGATTAGTCTGCGTGTTGGCGAACATCGCCATGAAGCCGCCATAGCTGCCGCCGGTAAGGCCAAGCCGCGCGTCGTCGACGGGGGCCTGCTTCTCGACCGCGGTGATGCCGGCGAGGATGTCGCGCAGATCGCCGCCGCCGAAATCGCGCTTATTGGCTTCGGTGAAGGCCTCGCCCTGGCCGTAGCTGCCGCGCGGGTTGGGCAGGAAGATGTCGTAGCCCGCGTTGATCAGGTCGACATAGGTGCCCTCGGTCGCGAAATAGGGTCCGCTCGCCGCCGCCGGGCCACCATGGACGACGGTGATCATCGGCACCTTGGCGCCCGCCTTGGGCGGCGTGCGCGGCGACAGCAGCCACCCCTGCACCGTGTAACCCTCATTGGTCCAGGTGATGCTCTGCGCCTTCACCGCCGGGGCGATGCCGTCATTGTCGTGGGTGATCTGCTTCGGCGAGGCAGCCGGCCCCGCGAAGATCGCCGGCGCGTGCTCGAAATCCTGCGCGACGGTGGCGACCGTCTTGCCGTCGGCGCTGAACGCGACGCGACCGTCGCCCGCCGACAGGCTCGCGACGCGCCGCCACAGCGGGGTCGCCTGACCATCCGACGAGAGCGCGGTCACCTCCATCGTGTCGCTGGCAAGTGCGGTGGTGTGGAGACCGTCGCGCGTCCAGAACAGCGAGGTGTTGGTGGTCTTCGATCCCTTGGTGATGTCGGTCGGCGTGCCGCCCGCGAAGGGCACGGTGTAGATGTCACCGCCGACCGAGCCGAAGTCGCTCATCAGCCCGCCGATATAGGCGACGGTCTTGCCGTCGGGCGACACGCGCGGGAAATTGAGCTGGGTGGTCGGCTTGGCGATCTGCCGCACCGCACCGGTGGTCGCATCGACCGCGTCGAGCGTCGCGACCCACCAATTGTTGTCGCCATTGCCGAGCGCCGAGCTCGCGACGAAGCCCTTGCCGTCGGGCGTCCAGTCATATTCGTATATGTAGCGGCCGGCGGGGGAAACCGGCTTGACCGCAGCGGCGGCGAGCGTGGCGCCCGCGTCGAACACCGCGATGCGGCGTTCGTCATTATGCTCGCCGATCTCGCCGACCTGGCGGACGCCGGGCTGCGTCGCGCCGGCCTGCTTCTGCGCGCCGAGCGTCACGAGCAGCGCGATGCGCTTGCCATCGGGCGAGAAACGCGGTGACGAGGCGATGCCGCCGATCGTCGCGACGGTGTGGAACTGGTTGCCGCGCGCGGTCTGCAGCGTCAGTGCCTTGCCGTCGTTCGCGAGGAAGGCGAGCGTGCCGTCGGGGCCGAAGGTCAGATCCGAATAATCGCAGCCCTGGCACGGATCGAGCGTCGCGACGACACGGCCGTCGGCGACGGATCGCTCGACGATCGCGTCGCTCCCACCGGTGCTCTCGACAGTGGCGATCGTTCTGCCGTCCTGCGACAGCGCGAGGTCGCCATAGCCGTGGATCGAGGCGGCGAGCGCCGGCGTGGCGGTGGCGGCGAGAAGGACGGCGAACAGCACACGCATCGGCAGGAATCCTTGGGGAATTGCTAGACGAAGCGGGGCATAGCACAGACCAACCTTGTCGCAATGCGAGACGCACGCGAAACGGGCTCCCGTCGCTTGGGAGACGGGAGCCCGTAGCGGCGTGACGCTCCTCGAAGCGTCGCCAGTCGGCGGCGTGCCTCGCCGACTAGTGCCGCTTGTCCGGATGATGATTGCCGCCCCCATGGCTGGCGTGGGCCGCGGCGACCTGCGCGCGCGCCGCCTGCTGATGCGCCTGTTGCGCGGCGCGTTGTTGTTGCTGACGCGCTTGCGATGCTTGGGCGCGCGCCTGCGCGGCCTGAGCCCGGGCTTGCGAGGCGCGCTGGGCCTGGGCTTGACGCGCGGCGGATTGCGCGCGCTGCTGTGCGGCATGCGCCTGCGCTTGACGGGCTGCGGTCTGGGCTCGCGCCCGCTGGGCAGCCTGCGCCTGGGCGGCATGGGCTCGGCTGGCGGCAGCCTGCGCACGGACCTGCTGTGCACGTTGCTCGCTGGCCGCAGCCTGTCGCGCACGCGCTTGCGCTTGCTTCGCGCGCTGTTGGGTCGCCGCCGCCTGATGCGCGCGCGCCTGAGCCTGGCGCGTTTGCGCCGAACGCTCGGCAGCCTGTCGGCTGAGACGCGCCTGCGTCGCCCGAGCCTGCGCTGCATTGTGCGCTTGCTGGCGTTGGGCCGCTTGCTGCTGCCGTTGATGAGCCGCGGTTCGCGCCTGGACAGCGCGCTGCTGGGCGATACGCTGCGTCTGCGCACGCCGTTGCTGCTCGTCCTGCGCCCGTTGCTGCTGTGAAACCGCAGCCGCGCGAGCGCGTGCATCGGCCATATTGTGTTGCCGCAGCGCGAGTTGCTGGGCGTGTTGACGCTGCTGTTGCTGCACCAACTGCCCCTGCCGCGCGCGATCGTCGGCCGCGCGCTGCTGCTGCGCGCGCTGCATCGCCTGTTGCTGGCGAGCGGCCTGCGCACGCTGCATCGCCTCGGCGCGATTGCGCTTGTCGCGCTGCTGTGCCGCCGTCTGCTGGCGACGCGACTGCTCGGCAGCTGCCTGGCGCTGTTGCGCGACGCGGGCCGCGCGGGCGCGGGCATAGAGATCGGGCGGCGTGCCGCGATCGCCGCCGCGATGCCAGGAAGCGTAGGTCGCGGTCGCCTGTTGGCGCGCGCGCTGCTCGGCTTGCCAATGCTGCGTCTGCCGCTCGACCGCCTGGCGGCGCGCGGCGTCGCGCTGCCAGTCATCGCGACGCTGGCGCTCGATCATGTCACGGCGGCGATCCCATTGCTGCGCCGAAACGCCGTGGCGGTCGCGGTGACGCGAGGCGCGATAGAGGTTCTGCGCGCGAGCATAATAACGCGCCGCGGCAATACGTTCGGCGCGCGCTTGTTGCAACGCGAGCATCTGCCCGCCGGCGCCATAGACACCGACCAGCGAGCCGTCGGCATAAGCGTAGCCGTAATCGGGATCGCGGACATAATAAGGCTCATCAGAGCCGGGCTGGTAATAATAATAGCGATAGCCGTCGTCGATCGGCTCGGCGAAGGTCTCATAGCCATCGCCGGTCTGCCACGCCCAAGGCTCGACGCCGCCGCCGTCGTCGAAATAGTAATCGGGCGGCGCCCCGCCGATCACGTCATCGAACGCGGCGGCACGATCGGCATAGGCATAGTCATCACCGCCGGCGACAGCCGCAACCGGCATCGGCCGCGCGGCAGGAAGTGCGCTCGCGCGCGGCGCCGGAACGACCGGCGCGGCGGGCGCGTCGCTCATCGGGACGGCGTCGGGCAGCGGGGGGAGGCTGCCGGTGTCGGCAAGCGCGAGGCCATTGCCCGGCTGCACCGCCTGGTTCTGCTGCGGATGGCAGGCCGCCAGCGTCGCCACCAAAGCGAGTGCGAGCGCCGACGTGCCACCAATGTGTATTCTGCGTGTCATCCAGACCTCCTCGAACAAGAGGGAAATATCCAATCGTTCCCGAGAATATCCGGGCTCGACTGAACTCGCGCTGGATTAACGGTTCATCGCAGGTTTCGACGCCGCGCGACTGAATTTATCGCACGGCGCAGGTTGTTAGTCTAAAAAAGGTCTAAAGATTTCAATGCGGCCTGGGCCCCGGAGACGCCGCGTCTTCGGACGCCGCTCCGCCCGTCGACGGGCCGAATACCCGATCGAGCGCGGCGTTGGCAGCCGCACCGAGCGCTGCGCCGATCTGGCCCGCCATCTGCGCGCCGCGCTCGGCCGGATCCATTTTCGGCTCGTTCGCCGCCTCGCTCTGGCGCCGATCGCGCTGCGCCTTGGCCAGCGCGGTGCCCGCGGCGACGAGGCCGGCGGCGAGCAGCTCGCGGCCGACCGGCGTGCCGGCCACCTCGATCAGCTTGTTGCCCGTCTTGCGCACCTTCTTCGATATTTTCACGCCGGCGATCTTCTTCGGCAGCTTCGCGTTCTTCTTGGTCATGATCCGGACTGGCTCCTCATCGTATCGGCGGGAAGAGACGGGCGAGCGGGCGGGCGTTCCCTTGCCGCCCCCGCGCGTCATTGCCGGTTCATCCGCATTTGCGATAATCGCGCGAACTCATCAACATGTCCATCGACCATGAAAAGGAGTCGCCATGTCGATCCTCGCTCTCGCCCTTGCGCTCGCGGCGCCCCCGCAACGCGGGCCGGACATCGCCGGCACCTGGCGCCTGCAAAACAACAAGGCGCTGGTCCATATCGCCCCGTGCGGCGCGCATCTGTGCGGCAAGATCAGCAAGATCCTGAAGCCCTTGCCGTATCGCAAGAGCCACGATCTCAACAATCCTGACCCCGCGCTGCGCGGACGGTCAATCGTGGGCGTCTCGATCCTCAGCAGCCTCGATCGCGATGGCGACGAATGGCACGGCGAGATCTACGATCCCGTCCACGGCAAGACCTATCGCTCGGTCGTGGCGCTCGCCGATGACGGCAGTCTGCAGGTCAAGGGATGCGTCGCGTTCATCTGCAAGACGCAGGTCTGGGCGCGGGCGGACTGAAAGCACTCCCAGCCCCGGACACGAAAAAAGGCCGTTCCCCGGCAAAGGGAACGGCCTTTTTCATGATCTCGATTGCGTTGGTTGCGGGGGTAGGATTTGAACCTACGACCTTCAGGTTATGAGCCTGACGAGCTACCGGGCTGCTCCACCCCGCGCCAAGCCAACGCCGTCCGGCGGAGACAAGCTCGACGCAGGACGAAGAAGAAACATGTGAATGGGTTCTGATTAAACGTGCACTTCTCACACACCGGCTACAATGCCTGGCGACGACCTACTCTTCCATCGCTTGAGCGATAGTACCATCGGCGCAGTCAGGTTTCACGGCCGAGTTCGGGATGGGATCGGGTGTAGCACTGACGCTATAGCCACCAGGCAATGAAGCCGGTGTGCGATAACGCACGTTTGTTCTTAAATCGATGCACCTGGCCAGATGAACTTTCCATCCGACAGCCCAGGGCTGTCATTGATGGTGGGACTCATCAAGCGCGAATAGGACAATTAGTATCGGTTAGCTCCATGCGTTACCGCACTTCTACATCCGATCTATCAAGGTCGTGGTCTCCGACCGTCCTAAGAAATCTTATCTCGAGGGAGGCTTCCCGCTTAGATGCTTTCAGCGGTTATCCCGTCCATACATAGCTACCCTGCTGCGCCGTTGGCACGACGACAGGTACACCAGAGGTATGTTCAACCCGGTCCTCTCGTACTAGGGTCAACTCCTCTCAAATTTCGACGCCCACGGCAGATAGGGACCAAACTGTCTCGCGACGTTC
>JBQCHO010000142.1:0-3695 GCA_051954635.1 Sphingomonas sp.
TCAGCCCGCGCGATCAGCGCATCGAGGCCGCCGATCCGCTCGGCCCAGTCGAGCGCGAACAGCCAGTCCTCGACGCACAGCATCGAGGGCGTGTTGATCGTTTCGCCCTTGAAGATGCCTTCGATGAGCTTGCCGCCCTTCGTCAGGCGGAAGATCTTGGGCAGTGGCCAGGCCGGCGTGTAGCTTTCGAGCCGCTCGACCGCGCGCGGGCCGAGGATGAGGACGCCGTGCGCCGCCTCGCCGCCCATCACCTTCTGCCACGAAAAGGTCGTCACATCGAGCCTGTCCCACGGCATATCCATCGCGAACACCGCGCTGGTCGCATCGGCGATCGTCAACCCGGTGCGATCGTCGGCGATCCAGTCGCCGTTCGGCACGCGGACGCCCGAGGTGGTGCCGTTCCAGGTAAAGATCACGTCATTGTCGGGCTTGACCCGCGTCAGGTCGACGATCTCGCCATAGGGCGCCTTGAGCACCTCCGGCTCGATCTTCAATTGCTTGACGGCATCGGTCACCCAACCCTCGCCGAAGCTCTCCCAGGCAAGCACCTGCACCGGCTTGGGGCCGAGCAGCGACCACATCGCCATTTCGACCGCGCCGGTGTCGGACGCCGGGACGATGCCGATACGGTGCGTGTCGGGCACCTTGAGAACCTCGCGGGTCAGGTCGATCGCGCGCTGCAGCCGGGCCTTGCCGAGCTTCGAGCGGTGCGAACGGCCGAGCGAGTCGGTGGCGATATTCGAAAGCTCCCACCCCGGCGGCTTGGCGCAAGGGCCCGACGAGAAATGCGGGCGGGCGGGCTTGGTGGCAGGTTTGGCGGACGCAAGTGTGGCGTCGGCGGTCGTCGTATCAGTCATATAGACTCTCCTCGCAGAGAGCACGCGCGGCGTTGGGACCGCGTGGCCCGCCGACGGCCCTATAGATGCGCGCGGCCGAGTCAAGCTTGCGTCACCCCGTCGCGATTGCGTAGCGTGGCCGCGTGTCGCGCGTATCGTCCCTTTTGTCGCTCGTCGGCCTGTGCGTGCTGCTGGCGAGCTGCGGCAAGCGCGCACCAGCCCCCGCCACCCCGCATGGCCGCACGATGGCCTACGCGCCGAGCGAGAGCGAGACACGCGCTTGCTATGGCGACCTCCGCGCGATCGGCGTCGCCTTCACGCCGCTGCCCGATCGCGATCGCGGCGGCAGTTGTTCGACGATCGGCACCATCAGGCTCGACGATGTCGGGGTACCGACGACCAATCTCGGTGCGATGCGCTGCGGCCTTGCGCGATCCTATGCCGAATGGGTACGCAATGCCGTCGCCCCCGCGGCGTATCAGATGCTCGGCAGCCAGCTCGTCAAGGTCGAGACCTTCGGCACCTATGCCTGCCGCGACACGGTCGGCACCGCGACCGCCCGATTATCCGGCCACGCCATTGCCAACGCGGTCGACGTTGCCGCGTTCGATCTCGCCGATGGGCGCCGGATCAGCGTGCTGGGCGATTACCACTCGTCCGACCCGCAGGTCCGCGCGTTCATGGCGACGATCCATGCCTCGGCGTGCAAGCGCTTCGGCACCGTGCTCAGCCCCGATTACAACAGCGCGCATCAGAACCACCTCCATCTCGAGGACGATCACGCCAACTTCTGTCGGTGAGTTTTTGTAGCAAGACCGCCCCGGCCCGCACCCCCCCCCGGCCACCCACCGGAAAATCGCTTTGGGTGCCCGGGTGGGGGAGCGGGCCGGTGCCGCCTCTCAAAATCGTCACGATTGGCAAGCCGCGTGCATTACCCTAAGGCTCGATCAAATGAGCGATACACATGTTCCGTCCCGCGTCTTCCGCGGGGCCAAGCAGGAAGCCGAGACGGTCAAGTCCGGCATTTCCACCCCGCAGACCGAGAACCCGGCCTACCGCCTCGCCTTCCAGGACATGGATTTCCTGCTGCGTGAGGATTTGCGCCCGGTGCGCTTCCAGCTCGAATTGCTGAAGCCGCAGTTGCTGCTCGACGAGGCCAATATCGGCTCGACCTTCGTGTTCTACGGCTCGGCGCGCATTCCCGAGCCGGCCAAGGCGCAGGCGATGCTGGCGGCGGCCGAGGGCGAAGAAGCGAAAAAGGTCGCCGAACGGCTGGTTGCCAAGTCGCATTATTACGAGGTTGCGCGCGAGCTTGCCCGGATGGTCAGCCAGCTGCCGCGCGACGAGAACGGCAAGCGCCAGTTCGTCGTCTGTTCGGGGGGCGGTCCCTCGATCATGGAAGCCGCCAATCGCGGCGCCGCGGACGCGGGCGAGGAATCGATCGGGCTCAACATCGTGCTCCCGCATGAACAGGCGCCGAACCCCTATGTGACGCCGTCGCTGAGCATGCAGTTCCATTATTTCGCGCTGAGGAAGATGCACTTCTTGCTCCACGCGCGCGCGCTGGCGGCGTTCCCGGGCGGGTTCGGTACGTTCGACGAGCTGTTCGAGCTGCTGACGCTGATCCAGACCGGCAAGATCGATCCGATCCCCGTCCTGCTCTACGGCAAGGATTTCTGGAGCCGCGTCGTCAATTTCGAGGCGCTGTGCGAGGAAGGCGTGATTTCCCCGCGCGATCTCGACATCTTCTCGATCGTCGAGACCGCCGAGGAAGGCTGGGCCGTGGTCAAGGACTTCTATCGCCGCCGCCGCGAAGCCGAGGAGTCGATCGAGACTGCCAGCGAACATGCGCGCCATACCCATGAGGCGCAGGCGCCGATGGAGCGTAGCCAGGGCTGATGGCCGACTACCGCCTCGCGATCGAAACGCCGTCGGCCGACGATTATCGGCGGCTGCGGCAGATCGCGGAGTTGAGCGAGAAATCGGCCGAGGGCGCGGCGCGGGGTTTGCCCAACACGATCGTCGGCGTCGTGGTGCGTGACGGCGATGCGGCGGTTGGCATGGGCCGCGTGATCGGCGACCGCGGGCTGTTCTTCCAAGTCGTCGACATCGCGGTCGATCCGGCGCACCAGGGTCGCGGGCTCGGCAAGCGGATCATGGCGGCGTTGCTGGAGCGGCTGCGCGAGATCGCGCCGGCGGGGGCCTATGTCAGCCTGATCGCCGACGGCGAGGCGCATCGGCTCTACGCGCAATACGGCTTCGCGCCCACCGCCCCCGCCTCGATCGGCATGGCGCTGACGCTCTAGCGTCGGCGCGCCACGCCGGTGCGTTCGCCTATTTGCCCGCCTTGCTCGCCTCGACCGCGGCTTGCTTGTCGATCGAGGGCGCGCCCGGTGCGGGCGTCGCCTGATTGGTGACGTCGGTCGTCGAGGTGACGTTGGCCACCGCTGCATTCTCGGTCGCCGGGGCTGCGCCATTGGCCGCTGCGGCGCCGTTGTCGGCGGCAGCAGGAGCCGCCTCGGGCTTGGGCAGCGGCAGGTTCGAGCCCTGCGAGTTGAGATAGGCGATCACGTTGGCGCGGTCCTGTGGGTCGGATAGGCCGGCAAAGGTCATCTTGGTGCCGTTGGCGAATTTGCGTGGGGAAGTCAGCCACTTGTCAAGCGCATCGAACGTCCAGGTGCCGCCAACGCCCTTCAGCGCGTCCGAGAAGGCGAAACCACCCTTGCCCTGCGCGATGCCCTCGCCGACCGTGGCGTAGAGGTTGGGACCCTGGCCGTTGGCGCCGCCCTGGTTGCTAGTGTGGCAGGTCTGGCACTTCTTGTAGACGTCGGAGCACTTGGCGGGATCGGCCTTGGCGAG
>JBQCHO010000143.1:0-21601 GCA_051954635.1 Sphingomonas sp.
TGATCGGCAGCGACAGCATCTGGATTTCGCGGATCGTCGAGGCCTGCGCGCCGATCGACAGGAACACCGAGCCGAGCAGCAGATAGGCCATGGTGAAATAGAGGCAGAACAGAAGGATGAAGGTCGGCCAGCCGACCGCCGGCTGGAGTTCGTGGATCGTCTGCGCGGCATCCGCGGGCAGAACGTGACCGATCTGCGCGGCGATTGTCCCCCAGAACAGGATGAACAGCACCGCCGAGCCGAACATGCCGAGCAACTTGCCGAAGAACACCGATTCGAGCGGCACCGCGGCGGCGAGCACCTCAATCACCTTGTTCGAGCGTTCCTCTGCCATCGTGCCGACCGCTTGCCCCGCGAGCAGCAGCGTCAGGAAGAACACGCCGAACACCGCCATGAACCCCGCGGCGTGCTGGCCGCCGATCGTCGAGCGCTGGCGCTGGACCTCGATCTTGACCGGCTCGACGCTCGCCCCGCCCTTGCGCAGCCGCAGCGACGCATCGGCCAGCGCGGCGAGATAGTCGGCGCTGCGCATCGCATTGGGGCCGTAGAAGATGTGTGGCGTCTCGAGCGGCCCGGCGAGCGCGGCGTAGACGTCGGTATCACGGTCGCCGAGCGCCGCGCGCGCCTGCGCCATCGGGTCGGCGGCGCGCGCGACGATGTCCAGATCGGCCGGCGCCCCGTCCTTGGAGAATAAGGTGCGCAGGCGTTGATCGGCCTGTTTGAGCAAGGGCGCGTCGGTCGCGTCGGCGACGACCACCAGTCGCTCGCGATCGGCGGCACCCTCGGCAACCGAATTGGCCCCCATCCCGCCGATCAGGCTGAACGACGAGAAGATCAGCGGCGCGAGCAGGAAGAACAGGAACATCGGCGTCGCCACCGTGGCGATGAAATCGCGCCGCGCGATGGTCAGCGTCTGGCGGATCGCCCGCTTCGAGAGGCTCATGCCGGTTCCTCCGCGAGCGCGTCAGGCCCGACGATGCGGACGAACGCGTCGTGCAGGCTCGGCCGCTCGATCGAGAGGCCGGCGATGCCGTAGCCGGCGTCGATCAGCCGCTTGAGCGTCGCTTCGATCCCTTCCTCGGGCAAGGTGAAACGCCAGCCCTCATCGACGCGCTCGGCGTCGCTGGGGAGTAGCGCCTTGATCCCGCCGTCATCGTGATGCGGCACGTAATGCGCCTTGAACGGCAGCGTCCCGCGCGCATCGGCGACGGTACCCTCGAAGCGTCGCTTGCCGCCGGCGATGATCGCGAGCCGGTCGCACAGCCGCTCGGCATGCGCCATGACGTGGGTGGAGAAGATCACCGTCGCACCGCGGTCGCGCTCGGCGCGGATCAGCTTTTCGAGCTTTTCCTGATTGACCGGATCGAGCCCAGAAAACGGTTCGTCGAGTACCAGCAGATCGGGCTGATGGACGATCGAGCCGAGCAACTGGACGAGCTGCGCCATGCCCTTGGAGAGCTTCCTGATCTTTTCGTCCGCCGCGTGGCCGAGCCCGGCGTCTTCGAGTAGCGCCACCGCCCGCGCCCGCCCGGTCTTCCAGTCGAGCCCGCGCAGCGCGCCCATGAAGGCGATCGCCTCCTTCGCCTTCATCGCCGGATAGAGCCCGCGTTCTTCGGGCAGATAGCCGACGCGGTCGCTCACCTCGCGCGGGTGATCGTGGCCGAGCAGGATGCGCTCGCCATCGTCGGGCTCGATGATGCCGAGCATCTTGCGCAGCGTCGTCGTCTTGCCCGCGCCGTTGGGGCCGAGCACGCCGTAGATCATGCCCGCGGGCACGCTCAGGTCGACGCCGTCGACGACGCGGCGGCCGGAGAAATTCTTGACCAGCCCTGTGGCGCTGGCAGCCGGCGCGTTGGCCAAGTGAAATTCCCCCGTGCGATCCCTTGCCGACGTGGTAGCGGGGGACGGTGGTGCAAGACAAGTCATTGCCGGATCGGATCAAGGCCAAGGCGGCCGAGCTGGGTTTCGCTGCATGCGGCATCGCGTCCGCCGACGCCGCGCCGCGCGCAGCCGAGCGGCTGCGCCAATGGCTCGCCGAGGGCGCGCATGGCGAGATGATCTGGATGGAGAGCCGCGCCGATCAGCGCGTCTCCCCCGCCGGGTTGTGGCCCGCGGCGCGTTCGGTGATCGCGCTCGGCATGAGCTACGCGTCGGCGCACGATCCGCTCGCATTGGCCGAGGCGGGCGATCGGGGGCGCATCTCGGTCTATGCGCAGGGCGGCGATTACCACGATGTCGTCAAACGCGCGCTGAAAGCGCTCGCGCGGTGGCTGGTCGCGGAGGCGGGCGGCGACGTCAAGGTGTTCGTTGATACCGCGCCGGTGATGGAAAAGCCGCTCGCCGAGGCCGCGGGGCTCGGCTGGCAGGGCAAGCACACCAACCTCGTCAGTCGCGATCACGGTAGCTGGCTGTTCCTCGGCGCGATCTACACCACGCTCGATCTCGCCGCCGATGCGCCGGGCCGCGACGCGTGCGGCTCGTGCGACGCCTGCCAGCGCGCCTGCCCGACCGACGCCTTCCCCGCGCCCTATCGCCTCGATGCGCGCCGCTGCATCTCGTATCTCACGATCGAACATGCCGGGCCGATCCCGATCGAGTTCCGCGCCGCGATCGGCAACCGCATCTATGGCTGCGACGATTGCCTCGCGGTGTGCCCCTGGAACAAGTTCGCCTCCGCCGCCCACGCCAACCGCGCCTTCGCCCCCCGCGCCGAACTCACCGCCCCCGCGCTCGCCGACCTGCTCGCGCTCGACGACGCCGCCTTCCGCCAGGTCTTCGCCGGCTCACCAATCAAGCGCATCAAGCGCGACCGGATGGTGAGAAACGCCGCAATCGCCGCGGGTAATAGCGGTGAAGCGAAGTTGATCGAATCGGTTGCGGTTCTGCTCGATGACGAGGCAGCGGTGGTGCGCGGCGCGGCGATCTGGGCGCTGTCGCGACTCGATCCGCTGCGCTTCGCCACTGAACGCGACTCCCGCGCCGCTGCCGAGACAGACCCATCCGCACGTGATGAATGGCACGCCACCCCACTGTCCACCACCCCGGCGCAGGCCGGGGCCCAGTTGGGAAAGCCTGAGTAACGGCGCGCTGCGCTCCATCACCAACGTCCCCCAACTGGGCCCCGGCCTTCGCCGGGGTGGTTGTGCGGTGGATTACTTCACCACCGGCAGATCTATCCGGCTCTGGTTCGGCCCCGCCACCGTCACGCTCTGCGTCGCCGTCACGTAATCGGCCGGCTTGGCGTCGAAGATATTCGGCACGAAGGTCTGCGGGTTGCGGTCGTAGAGCGGGAACCAGCTCGATTGCACCTGCACCATGATGCGGTGGCCGGGCAGGAAGACGTGGTTCGCGTTGGGCAGTGCGAACGAATAGGTCTCGGGCGTATTGGCGGGGATCGCATGCGGCTCGGACAGGCTCTCGCGATAGCGGCCGCGGAAGATGTCCATCGCCACCGCGAGCTCGTAGCCGCCCATCGCCTCGTTATCGGGAACGCGATCGGGATAGACGTCGATCAGCTTGACCACCCAATCGGCGTCGGTGCCGGTGGTCGCGGCGTTCAGGTGGACGACCGGCTGCCCCGCGACCGTCACCGGTTGGGTGAGCACGTCGGTGGTAAAGGTCAGCACGTCGGGCCGCGCCGAAACCGCGCGCTGATCGTCGACCAGCCATTGCCGCCACGTCGAATTCTTGCCCGAGCGGCTGACCACCGGGCGCACGCGATAAGTCACCGGATGCGCAGGATCGGAAATGTAGGACGCGGTCGCATCGCCGCCCGTATCTGCCGAGAAACCGAGCGCGCCATCGGGCTTGAGATAGAGCGGCGTCGCGGCCTTGGCGGTGACGGTCGGCCAGCGCTCGAGCTGCTGCCATTCGTCGGCGCCGGTGCGATAGGCGGTGACGGGCGCGACATCCATCGGCGTTCCCTTGAGGTAATGGGCAAGGAATGGCGCCAGCACATGCCAGCGCCACCATTTGGCGGTGTCGGTACCGAACTCGATCGCGCCCAGATGGCTGCCGTCGGCGATCTCTTGGCCGTGATACCAGGGGCCGAGCGACAGATAGACCATGTCGTTGTGCGTATCCTTGGGCTCGAGCGCGGCATAGACCGCCATCGCGCCGTAGATATCTTCCTGGTCCCACTGCCCGGCCACGATCATCGTCGGCACTTTCAGCGGCTGCTTGGCGATGATCGTGTCCATCGCCTGGTCCTGCCAGAACGAATCGTAGGCCGGGTGATCGTGGATCTTGCGCCAGAAGCCGACCTGATCGAGCCCGTGCGCCCGCGCGATCGCCCCCGCCGAACCGGCGCGCAGATAGACGTCGTAATCGTCATAGGAGGTATCGGTGAAGCCCGCCGAATTGTCGCGCGTCGCCTCCTGCTCCCAGATATAGGGCAGCATCGTCTCGCGGAAGGCGCCGTTGTGGAACCAGTCGTCGCCGCGCCAGCCATCGACCATCGGGTTCATCGGCACCGCGACCTTGAGCGCGGGATTGGGGTCGATCAGCGGCATCAGCGACGTGAAGCCGTCATAGGAAATGCCGAGGATGCCGACTCTGCCGTTCGACTGCGGCAAATTCTTCACCAGCCAGTCGATCGTGTCCGACGTATCGGTCGAATCGTCGGTATCGGTCGGGTTGAGCGCGGTGCCGTGGAGGGGCGGGTTCATCATGTAGATGCCCTCGGACCCGTATTTGCCGCGCACGTCTTGGACGATGCGGATATAGCCGCCGCGCGCGATCACGTCGGCGGCGTTGTCGTATCCCTGCAGCGCTTCTTCCATCGACGCCGTCGCCGGGTTACCGGTCATCCCCGCGGCGTCATAGGGGGTGCGCGTCATCAGGATCGGCGCGTTCGTCGCGCCCTTCGGGATCAGGATGACGGTGTGGAGCTTGACGCCGTCGCGCATCGGAATGTCGACCGCCTGGCGGGTGTAATCGTGGCCGTCGTCGAGCGTGGTAAAGCTCGCCGGCCGTTCGTCATATTGCCGCTGTCCGATCGCGGGCTGAGCGATGACGATCGCACTCAGGGCGGCGGCCGCCCACCAGGCTTTGCGCATGCTGACATTCCCCTCTTTCGGCCGGCACGCCCGGCCGCGACGCAACATGCCGCGCGTCGGGTACACACGCAATAAGGCCGGTGCCTCTGGTGGGATTTCGGCCCGCGAGTAGGCAGCATTTCGGAGCAAGCACGAAGCCTACTCGAACGCCGCGATGATCGGGCATGGGCCTTCGTCCGAAGCTGCGCAGGCCCGAGCGAGCTTGGCCAGCGTCGAGCGTGCGGCGGTGAACTCGGCGATCTTCGCGTCGAGCGCGGCGATGCGGTGGCTGGCGAGGCGTCGGGCGCGGGCGCGATCTTGGCTTGCATCCAGCGCGATCAGCTCGGCGATTTCGTCGAGCGAGAAGCCGGCGGCTTGGGCGGAACGGATAAAGCGCAGGCGGCGCAGCGCCTCCGCATCGTAGCGCCGCACACCGCGCCCGCGCGGGGGCGTCTCCATCAGGCCGCGGCGCTGATAATAGCGCACGGTTTCCACCCCTACCCCGCCGGCTTCGGCGAGCTGTCCGATCGTCGTCATGCACGCACCTCTTGATCCGTACTGTGGTACGGACACCACATAGGGCGCGTCCGCGAAACGCCAAGGAGCCGATGATGCCCGCCGCCAAGACCGCCACGCTCTACCGGATGGTGATGCCAGAGCATGTCTGCCCGTTTGGCTTGAAATCCAAGTATTTGCTCGAAACCCACGGCTATGCGGTCGACGACCATTGGCTGAAGACGCGCGCCGAGACCGACGCGTTCAAGGCCGAGCACGGCGTGAAGACGACGCCGCAGACGTTTATCGATGGCAAGCGCATTGGCGGTCATGACGATCTGCGGCGGTTCTTCGGCCAGCATGTGCCGACAGACGGCGAGACTTCCTACACACCGGTGATCGCGGTGTTTGCGATAACCGCGCTGATGGCGCTGATGGCCAGCTTGGGCGCGTTCGGCACGGCGTTCACCATCCGCGCGGGCGAGTGGTTCATCGCCTTCAGCATGTGTGCGCTGGCGATGCTCAAGCTGCAGGATGTCGAGCGCTTTTCGACGATGTTCCTCAATTACGACCTGCTCGCGCGGCGCTGGGTGCCTTATGGCTATATCTATCCCTTCGCCGAGGCCGCGGCGGGGATATTGATGATCACGCATCACTTGGTCTGGCTATCGGCGCCGATCGCTTTGTTCATCGGTGGAATCGGGGCGGTGTCGGTGGCGAAGGCGGTTTATGTCGACAAGCGCGAGATCAAATGCGCGTGCGTCGGCGGGAGCAGCAACGTGCCATTGGGCTTCGTGTCGCTGACCGAGAACGTGATGATGGTGGCGATGGCGCTGTGGATGGTGTTGGGCTAAGCGGCGCGGCATGCCGATACGCCAGCTTTTCGCCACGCAATTCTACGAAGGCGCGCTCGACGACGATGCGCTGCTCGACGAGCTCGACGACGCCTGCCGCGAGTTGGCCGACGAGGATGGCGCCGGGCAGGCATGGAGCGAGGAACACGGCTATCGCGGCTATACCAGTTACGCCTCGCTCGACGATCTGCCGCAGCGCGATCCGCGGTTCGGCGATCTGGTGCGCAAGCTCAACCGCCACGTCGCGGCGTTCGCCAGGGATTGCGGGTTCGAGCTCGGCGGCAAGCGGCTCAAGCTCGACAGCCTGTGGGTCAACGTGCTCGAGCCCGGCGGCACGCATTCGGGGCACATCCATCCGCACAGCGTGATCTCGGGCACGATCTACGTCTCGGTGCCGGCGGGCGCTGGCGCGCTAAAGATCGAAGACCCGCGGCTGCCGCTGATGATGGCGGCGCCGCAGCGGCCGGGCACCTTCGTCTATGCCGAGCCCAAGCCGGGCACGATCTTCCTGTGGGAAAGCTGGCTGCGCCACGAGGTGCCCGCGGGGAGCGCCGATGAAGAGCGGATCAGCATCAGCTTCAATTACCGGCTGTAGCCCCTCATCGAAGATTGCCGCTTCCGTCAGCCGCGACGAACGGGTAAATTGGTCGGCGTGGGGGGAAATAAGGGATCGCACCGCCCCCAGCCACCGAGAGCCGGCGCGTCTCGCGCGCCGACTCGCTCGAGGACCAATGCCGTGCCTGAATTCCGTTTCACCATCGCCGCTGCAGCATGGCCCCGCGCATGACGCGATACGGCACGACCCCGATGGGGCTGATCGCGCGGCGGCTCGACAGCCGCATCGCGCTCGGTGACGACGCGGTGCGCGCGATCCTCTCGGTCCCGCATCAGCTGCGCACGCTGAAACCCGCCGATTATTTCATCCGCGAGGGCGAACGACCGAAGAATTCGACGGTCGTCGTCGATGGGTATGTCTATCGCCACAAGCTGGTGCAGGACGGCGGGCGGCAGATCGTCGCGGTGCACATTCCGGGCGATTTCGTCGACCTTCAGAACATCCTGCTCGACGAGGCGGATCACAATATCCAGGCGCTGACGCACGCCACGGTGTGCGAGTTTCCGCATGCACCGATGCTCGACCTCGCCTTCCGCCATCCCGAGATCGGCAAGGCGCTGTGGCGCGAGTCGCTGGTCGAGGCGTCGCTGTTCCGCGAATGGATCGCCAATGTCGGACGGCGCGACGCGCGGGCGCGGGTCGCGCATTTGCTGTGCGAGCTGGCGGTGCGGCGCGAGGCGGCCGAACTCGGCTCGCGGCGCTCGTTCGAACTGCCGATGACGCAGGAGCAGATCGGCGATGCGCTGGCGCTGACCGCGGTGCACGTCAATCGCACGCTGCGCGTGCTCGAGGCCGACGGGCTTATCCGCCGCAGCAAGCGATCGGTGCTCGTCGCCGACTGGGCGGCGCTGCGCGCGGCGGCCGATTTCAACGAGAACTATCTCCACGTGAAGGAGATGGCGGAGCCCGTCGACATCGGCATGGAGCAGCGGCTCGCGGCGCGCGCCTGACGAAAAGAGGGCCGCTGCGAACAGCGGCCCAAGGACGACTCTTGCGAGCCTGCTAGGGAGGAAAGCGTGCCATGAAGAAGCACGCAGCCCTTCTACCAAATCAGCGTAAACATCGCCTTAACGCCGCGGCAAGGCGCCCCGCTCACGCGGCGACCGCCACCGGGAACTTGCGCGCGCAAAAGGCGCAGTCGACGGTGATCAGGCCGTTGTCGTCGGCCATTTCGCGCTGATCCCCGGGCGGGAATTTGGCGAGCACGCCGGCGATGTGATCGGGGGTGCAGCGGCAACCGCGCGACAGCGGCGTTTCGGCGAGGACGCGGACTTCGGACTCCTCGTTGAACAGCCGCCAGACCAGGGTTTCGAGCGGGATCGACGGGTCGGCGAGTTCGTCGGTGCCCATCGTCTCGCCCAAGGCCGCGACATGCTCCCATTCGGGATGATCGAGCCGGGTGTGGAGGCGTTCGCGGCCCTCCTCGCCCTCGGGAAGATGCTGGAGGAACAGGCCGCCGGCGCGGTGGTGGCCGTCGGCGTCGCGCGCCATGCCGAGGCGGACGAGCGTCGGGATCTGCTCGGACTGGACGAAATAGCTCTGCGCGGCGTGCGCGAGCGTGTCGCCGTCGAGGGGCACGATGCCCTGATAGCGTTCGCCGGTCGCGGCCTGATCGAAGGTGATCGCGAGATAGCCCTGGCCGAACAGCGCAAACAGCGTGGGATCGGCGGGGGCCGCGGCGAGCGCCTCGGCGTCGAACTGGATGTAGCCGCGCAGCTCGCCGCCCTTGTAGTCGCAGACGAGCAGATTGACGACGCCGGTCTCCGACTGCGTCTGCAGCGTGAGCTGGCCGCCGGCATCCTTGAGCGTCGAGCCGATCAGCGCGGTGAGCGTCAGCGCCTCGGCGAGCAGGCGCTCGATCGGCGGCGGATAGGCGTGCGCGGCGAGGATCGTGTCGAGCGCCGGGCCGAGCCGCACCAGCCGCCCGCGGGCATGGCGCGCGGGAATGGCGAAGCCGAGGGCGCGATCGAGGTCGGGGGTCTGGGGGTTGGTCATCGAATCCGTATCTGTTCGTCATCCCGGCGGAGGCTGGGATCGCAGGCGGCGAGCGCGCGCGAGGAAGAGAGAGATGCCAGCCGGCGCTGGCATGACGGAGATAGGAAGACGCGCCGCGCGATCAACCGATCTGGCCGAAGCACCAGCGCAGGATCGATTTCTGGGCGTGGAGGCGGTTTTCGGCTTCGGGCCAGATCAAGGATTGCGGGCCGTCGATCACCTCGGCGGTCACTTCCTCGCCGCGATGGGCGGGGAGGCAATGGAGGAACTTGGCGTCGGGCTTGGCGGCGGCCATCAGGTCGGCGGTGACTTGGAACGGCATCATCGCGGCGAGCTTGGTGTCGGCGTGCGCCTGGCCCATTGAGATCCAGGTATCGGTGACGACGACATCGGCGCCCTCGACCGCCTCGCGCGGATCGCCGACGACGCGGGCGCGTCCGTTGCCGCGAGCGATGTCGGACTCCTCGGGCTGGAAGCCTTGCGGGCACGCGGCGACGACGTCGAACTTGAGCAGCCCGGCCGCTTCGACGATCGAGGCGAGCACGTTGTTGCCGTCACCCAGCCACGCGACCTTGAGGCCGGGGAGCGAGGTGCCGGTCTCCAGGATCGTCAGCAGGTCGGCCATGATCTGGCAAGGGTGCGAGGCGTCGGTGAGGCCGTTGATCACCGGGACGGTGGCGTATTCGGCCATTTCCAGCAGTTTGGCGTGATCGTCGGTGCGGACCATGATCGCGTCGCAATAGCCCGACAGGATGCGCGCGGTGTCGGCGACCGACTCGCCGCGGCCGAGCTGCATCTGGCTCGAATCGGAGATGATCGCCTGGCCGCCCAATTGGCGGATCGCGGCGTCGAAGCTGAAGCGGGTGCGGGTCGAGTTCTTTTCGAAGACCATCGCCAGGACGTGGCCGGCGAGCGGGGCGTCGGCGTCGGGCTTGCCCTTGGGCCAACCGGCGCGCGCGGCCTTGCGATCGAGCGCGTCGGCGAGGATCGGGGCAATCCCGTCGGCGCCGGCGGACGAGAGATCGAGGAAGTGGCGCATCAAATCCTCCCTTTGCGCGGCGTGGGGAGGATCAGCAGAGACTCAATCATCGCTCGGCACCACATAGGTCCGTGCGCCCTCCGACAGCTTTTCGATCGCCTCGGCGATGTGCTTTTCCTCGATGATCAGCGGCGGCAGCAGGCGGATGACGTTGTCGCCGGCGGCAACCGTTAGCAGGCCGTGGTGATCGCGCAGATGGGCGACGAAATCGCGGCTCGGGTGCTTGAGCTTGAGGCCCTGCATCAGGCCGCGCCCACGGACGCTCTCGAACAGATCGTCATGATTGGGGATGAGCTGTTCGAGGCTCGAACGCAGCCGCTCGCCCATCTTTTCGACATGCTCGAAAAAGCCGGGTTCGAGGATCACGTCGAGCACCGCCTGCCCCGCCGCCATCGCCAGCGGGTTGCCGCCATAGGTCGAGCCGTGGGTGCCGAACACCATGCCCTTGGCCGCTTCCTCGGTGGCGAGGCAGGCGCCCAAGGGGAAGCCGCCGCCGATGCCCTTGGCGACCGACATGATGTCCGGCGTGATGCCGTAGAGCTCGTGCGCGAACAGCTTGCCGGTGCGGCCATAGCCGGCCTGGACCTCGTCGAGCAGCAGCAGCAGGCCGTGCTCGTCGCACGCCTTGCGCAGGCCTTGGAGGAACTCGTCGCTCGCCGGGCGGATGCCGCCCTCGCCCTGGATCGGCTCGACCAGGAAGCCCGCGGTGTTGTCGTCGATCAGCGCGAGGGCACCTTCGAGATCGTTGAACTCGGCATATTTGAAGCCGGGGGCGAGCGGCTCGAAGCCCTCGCGCATCTTGGCTTGGTTGGTCGCCGAGATCGCGCCGATCGTGCGGCCGTGAAAGGCGCTCGAGAAGGTGATGATGTCGTGGCGTTCGGGATGGCCGTTCGCGAAGTGATAGCGCCGCGCAACCTTGATCGCGCACTCGACCGCCTCGGTGCCCGAATTGGTGAAGAACACGGTGTCGGCGAAGCTGTTGTCGACCAAGCGCTGCGCCAGCTTCTCGCCCTGCGGCGAGCCGTAGAGGTTCGAGACGTGCATCAGCGTCTCGGTCTGCTCCTGGATCGCCTCGATCAGATGCGGGTGGGTGTGGCCGAGCGCGTTGACCGCGATGCCGGCGGCGAAATCGAGGAAGCGGCGGCCGTCCTCGGAGATCAGGTAGACGCCCTCGCCTCGCACCGGACGCACGTCGCACCGCGGGTAGACGGGCATGAGTGCGGGGATGGCCATCGGAAGTGCTCCTGATCTCGCAAATATGAAAGGGCAGCCGGTCGGCTGCCCATGCGGCGTGTTTTAGGGCGGCGCGCGGGGAGCGTCAACGCGAGCGGATCGCGGGTGGGCTTTACGCGTTTTCGTCGCCGAGAGGAGTGCGCCGATGGCCAAGCTCAATCGCGAATGGGTGGTGCAGCCGCACGATCGGCCGGTGATGGTGGACGACGGCATCCTGAGCGTCGCTGGCACGATCGAGATGCCGCTCGGCCGCTTTCCGCGGCGGACGACGGCAATTCGGCTGGCGAGTGGCGGCACCGCGATCTGGAGCGCGATGCCGCTCGACGAAGCGGGGATGCGCGAGATCGAGGCGCTGGGACGGCCGCGTTTCCTGATCGTGCCGAACCAAGGCCACCGGCTCGATGTCGCGGCGTGGAAGGCGCGCTATCCCGACGCCAAGGTGATTGCCCCGCCCGGCGCTCGAGAGGCGGTGACAGAGGCGGCGGCGGTCGATGCGACGCAGGACGTGATCGGCGATCCGGCGATCCGATTCGAGCTGGTCGACGGGACCAAGGCCGACGAGTTCGCGTTGCTCGTGACGCGCGAGGGTCGCGTCACGCTGATCCTCAACGACATCCTGTCAAACGTGCGCCATCCCGAGGGCTTGGGTGCCACGATCATGGCGCGGCTGTTCGGCTTCGGCGTCAAACGACCGCGGACGTCGTGGCCGGTGCGGCGGATGTTCGTCGCCGACGGCAAGCAGGTGGCGGCGCAGTTCCGGCGCTGGGCGGCGTTGCCGGGGCTCGAGCGTATCGTCGTTTCGCATGGCGATGTGATCGAGGATGCGCGGGCTGCCGCACTCGAAAGGGCGGCGGCGGATTTCGACTAGCTCTTCAATTTCCAGCCGCGCTTGAGGAGCGTGTAGCAGACAAGGCCGAGCACGACGTCGATCGCCAGCACAACGCCGGTGCCGAGCGCGATCGGCGAATCGGTCACGCCGATGAAGCCGTAGCGGAAGCCCGAGATGATGTAGAAGAACGGGTTCAAATGGCTCACCGCGCGGAAGGCCGGCGCGAGCTTCTCGACCGAATAGAAGGTGCCCGAGAGCAGCGCCAGCGGCGCGACGACGAAATTGGTCACCGCGGCGGCGTGATCGAACTTCTCCGCCCAGATCGACGTCAGCACGCCGAGGAACGACAGGAAGGTCGCGCCCAGAAAGCCGAACCACAGCACCGCCCAGAGATGAGCGGGCGTGACGTGGATGCCGGGCCAAAGCGCCATTGCCAGCCACACCGCGCCGCCGACGCAGAAAGCGCGGGTCACCGAGCCGCCGACGATGCCGGTGAGCAGCTCGGCAGTCGACAGCGGCGGCTGCAGGTAATCGACGATCGTGCCCTGGATCTTGCCGACCAGCAGCGAGAAGCTGGCATTGGCGAAGGCATTCTGCAGCATGCCCATGATGATCAGGCCGGGCGCGATGAAATCGGCGAACGGCACGCCCATCACCGCGGTGCGGCCCTTGCCGCCCAAGGCGACGGTAAAGATGATCAGATAAAGCAAAGTCGTGATCGCCGGCGCCCATACCGTCTGGAGCTGGACCTTGAAGAAACGCCGCACCTCCTTCACATAGAGGGTGCGAAGACCGCCCCAATTGACGTTCCGGATCACCGGCACGCCGGGGGCATTGGCGATCGCTGACGGAATTTGGCCGATTTCGGGCTGGCTGCTCATGGCGCGATCGACTAATCGCTGCCGCACCGCCCCGCAACCCGGCACTTGGATTTGAAGGACGAAGAATGGCCTGGACCGACGAACGCATCGATACGCTGAAATCGATGTGGGAAGGCGGGATGACCGCGAGCCAGATCGCCGAGAAGCTCGGCGGCGTGAGCCGCAATGCGGTGATCGGCAAGGCGCATCGGCTGGGGCTGCAATCGCGCCCGTCGCCGGTCAAGCCCAACGACGCCGAGGACAAGCCGGCAGCCAAGGCGGCCAAGCCGGCTCCCGCCCCCGCCCCCCAGCCAGTCGAGCCCAAGGCCGCCGCGCCGGCGCCCAAGCCGACGCCGGTCGCCGCTGCGCCCGCCCGGCCGCCCGTGCCGCCGACGCCGCAACCGGCATCGGACAAAGAGCCGCAGGTGGTGCTGCGTTCGGTCGGCCCCGGCGGGTTCATCCGTCAGTCGCCCGGCGAGCAGCAGCCGCCTGCGACCCCGGCCCCGCCGCGCCGCCTGGTGCCCGCTCGGCCGAGCCCCGAGGTCGCCGACAAGACCTCGCTGCTCGACTTGAACGACCGCATCTGCAAATGGCCGATCGGCCATCCCGGCGAACCGGACTTCCACTTCTGCGGCGATCCGGTGAACCCGGGCTTCCCCTATTGCGTCGCGCATTGCGGCCACGCCTATCAGGCGCAGCTCCCGCGCCGCGACCGCCGTCCGCCGCCGCCGATGCCGTTCGGCGGCCCGCGGGTGCGTTGACGCCAAACGCGGACGAGCCGCGCCGGAATGGATCAATTCGAGCTCTATCAGTCACCCCGGACTTGTTCCGGGGTCCAACCCTCCTTGAGCGGTACCGCCTGTGGCTCGTTGGATGCCGGAACAAGTCCGGCATGACGGCTAGTTGAGCAAATGACGTAATGCCGCCCGCAAGAATCTTCGCCGCGCCCTAACCGCGTCTCCGCCATGATCGCGTCCTCGACGGAGGACCCGATATGGCATTCCCGCCTTTTGCCCGAGACACGCGCGGCGCGACGATCGTCGAGTTCGCGCTCGTGCTGCCGATCCTGCTCTGCCTGTTGATGGGCGTATTCGGCTACGGCCAGTATTTCCTGCTCGCGCACAGCGTGCAGCAGATCGCCAACGACGCCGCGCGCGCTACCGTCGCGGGGCTCGACGCCGAGGAGCGCACCAGCCTTGCCAAGCAGAGCGTCGCCGACGATGTCGCCGCGCTGCGCCAGTTCGCCGCGGCGCGCGTCGCCAGCACGGTCGACGAGGATGGCGATTCGATCGCGGTCGAGGTGACGCTCGATGCGCATGGGCTGCCGCCGTTCAATACCCCGATCGTGCCGATGCCCGCGCCGCTGATCGAACGCCGCGCGGTGGTGCGGCGCGGGGGGCTGACATGATCGCCCGGCTGACGCGCGAGCGCCGCGCCGGGGTCGGCATCATGGTGGCAGCGGCGATGCCGGTGCTGATCGGTGCGACCGCGCTGGCGGTCGATCTCGGCTCGGCGATGCTCGAGACGCGGCAATTGCAGGGCGCCGCCGACGCCGCAGCGATGGCGGCAGCGGGCGATCCATCACGCGCCGATGCGCTGGCGCACGCTGCGCTGTCGGCCAGTGGCTGGCCGGGCGCGGTGACGGTTGCGACGACGACCGGACATTATTCGGGCGATTCGACGATCGCCCCGGCGGATCGCTTCGTCGCCAATTCGGGCACCGCCAACGCGGTGCGCGTGACGCTCTCGACGCCGGCGCCGAGCTATTTCGCGCGCATCTTCGGCGTGCGCAGCATCCCGATCAGCCGCACCGCGACCGCCGCGCAGATCAACCTGGCGAGCTTTTCGCTCGGCAGCCGGTTGGCCGCGGTCAATGGCGGGCTGGTCAACGGCCTATTGGGCGGCCTGACCGGCAGCACGCTGTCGCTCAGCGTAATGGATTACAATGCGCTGGCGGGCGCCAATATCGACCTGTTCGGGTTCATCGACGCGCTGCGCACCACCGCGTCGATCAGCGCGGGGAGTTACGACAGCGCGCTCGATGCGAGCGTGACGACCGGGCAGATATTGCAGGCCGCCGCCTCGGCCGCCGAGGCGAATGGCGACCTTCAGGCGTCGGCGGCGCTCAAGCTGCTGATGGCGCAATCGGGCAATCGCAGCGTCAAGCTGACTACGCTGATCGATCCCGGGCTGCTGGGCGGGCAGGACAAGGTCGATCCCGGCGCGTTCAAGTTGAACGCGATGGACCTCGTCACGGCGGCGCTGGAGACCGCGAGCGCAAAGCGGCAGGTCGCGCTCGATCTCGGCGCGGGGATTCCGGGGCTGGCGCAGACCAAGGTGACGGTCGCGATCGGCGAACGGCCCGAAAATTCGCCCTGGCTCGCGGTGACCGACGACGGCGAGCCGGTGATCCGCACCGCACAGGCCCGCATCTATGCCGAGACGACGATCGGCGGCGCGGCATTGCTCGGCAATATCGTGTCGATCAAACTGCCCTTATATGTCGAGATGGCGAGCGCCGAGGCGCGGCTGAAAGCGATCGACTGTTCGACCGACGCCAGCCGCGGCGTGACGATCGAGGCGAAGACCGGGCCGAGCACGCTCGCGATCGGATCGGTCGATACGTCGAAGTTGCAGGATTTCACCACCGCATTGCCGGTAGGCAAGGTGTCGCTGGTCCATGCGCTGCTGCTCAATATCAACGGTCGCGCGACGATCGACCTCGGCGCGGCGGAGGACTGGCAACCGCTGCGCTTCGATCAGGCGCAGATCGATCAGGCCGCGGTGCAGACGGTGTCGAGCGGTACCGCGGTCTCGGGCATTGCCGAGTCGCTGATCCGCAATCTGCAACTCGATGTCTCGGGTCTCGCGCTCGGCCCCGTCGTCAGTGCGCTGGGATCGACGCTGATGGTCGCGGCGCCGGTGCTCGACGGGTTGATCGACACGATCACCAGCACGCTGGGCGTCCATTACGGCCAGGCCGATGTGCGCGTGACGGGAATGCGCTGCGGCACGCCCGCCCTGGTTGGCTGACGGCGGATATTGCGCGTCCGACTCCCGGCCCCCTATACCGGAGCCATGTCAGACCTGTTCGCGTCTTCCGCCAAAGCCACGCCCGAATACGACGCCTCCTCGATCGAGGTGCTCGAAGGGCTCGAACCCGTCCGCCGCCGCCCCGGCATGTATGTCGGCGGCACCGACGAACGCGCGATGCACCACCTCGCCGCCGAGGTGCTCGACAATGCGATGGACGAGGCGGTCGCGGGGCATGCGACGCGGATCGAGGTGACGCTGGAGGCGGGCAATCGGCTGACGATCGTCGATAACGGGCGCGGCATCCCGGTCGATCCGCATCCCAAGTTTCCCGGCAAGTCGGCGCTCGAGGTGATCCTGTCGACGCTGCATTCGGGCGGTAAGTTCGACGGCAAGGCCTATGCGACCTCGGGTGGGTTGCACGGCGTCGGCGTCAGCGTGGTTAACGCGCTGTCGTCGGAGACGGTGGTCGAGGTGGCGCGCAACCGCGAGCTCTATCGCCAGCGTTTTTCGCGCGGGATCACCCAGGGGCCGATCGAGCCGCTCGGCGGCACGCCCAACCGGCGCGGCACCAGCGTGACGTTCGTGCCCGACACCGAGATTTTCGGGCCCGAGATGCATTTCAAGCCGGCGCGGCTCTACAAGCTGGCACGATCGAAAGCGTATCTGTTCGCGGGCGTCGAAATCCGCTGGAAGTGCGCGCCCGAGCTGATCTCTGACGAGACGCCGGCCGAGGCGGTGTTTCAGTTTCCCGGTGGCCTCGCCGATCATTTGCGCGAACAGATCGGCGGGCGCGAGTGCGCGACCGCGGAGTTCTTTTCGGGCAGCCAGGATTTCCCCGACGCGCAGGGCCGCGTCGAATGGGCGGTGGCGTGGCCGCTCTGGTCCGACGGCAGCTATAGCTGGTATTGCAACACCATCCCGACGCCCGATGGCGGCACCCACGAAGCCGGGCTGCGGGCGGCGTTGGTGCGGGCGTTGCGCGCGTTCGGCGAGTTGACCGGGCAGAAAAAGGCCAAGGACCTCACCGCCGACGACGTGATGACCGGCAGTGAGCTGATGCTCTCCGTCTTCATCCGCGATCCGCAATTCCAGAGCCAGACCAAGGACCGCCTGACCTCGCCGGAGGCCGCCGGGCTGGTCGAGAAGGCGGTGCGCGACCATTTCGATCATTTCCTCACCGACAATATGGAGCGCGGCAAGGCGCTGCTCGGCTATGTGCTCGAGCGGATGGACGAGCGGCTGCGCCGCAAGCAGGAACGCGAGGTCAAGCGCAAGACCGCGACTTCGTCGCGCAAGCTGCGGCTCCCCGGCAAGCTGACCGATTGCTCGGCCGACGATCCGGCGGGCACCGAAATCTTCATCGTCGAGGGCGACAGCGCCGGCGGATCGGCCAAGCAGGCGCGCGACCGCAAGACGCAGGCGATCCTCCCCATCCGCGGCAAGATACTTAACGTCGCCAGCGCGACCGCGGCGAAGATCTTCGCCAATCAGGAAATCGCCGACCTGATCCAGGCATTGGGCTGCGGCACGCGCAAGGACTGCCGGCCCGACAATCTGCGCTACGAACGCATCGTCATCATGACCGACGCCGATGTCGACGGCGCGCATATCGCGACGCTGCTGATGACCTTCTTCTTCCAGGAAATGGCGGACATCGTTCGGCAGGGGCACCTCTATCTCGCGCAGCCGCCGCTCTATCGCCTGACCGCGGGCGGCAAGAGCCTCTATGCCCGCGACGACGCGCACCGCGCCGAGATCGAGGCTGGGCCGTTCAAGGGCAAGAAGGTCGAGGTCGCGCGGTTCAAGGGGTTGGGCGAGATGAACCCGGGGCAGCTCAAGGAAACGACGATGGACTCGGCGACGCGCAGCCTGCTGCGCATCACGCTGCCGCAGGAATATGAGGAGCGCGCGGGCGTGAAGGATCTGGTCGATCGGCTGATGGGCAACAATCCCGCGCACCGCTTCGCTTTCATCCAGAAGAATGCGGCACGGCTCGACGAAGAGGCGATCGATGCGTGAGGCGCTGGCGGCGCTCGCGCTGAGCGTCGCCACGCCCGTTCTGGCGCAAGCCGCGCCGCCCGCAGCCGCAGCGGCAACCCCCTCGCCCGATTTCACGGCACGGCTCGACCAACTCGTCGCGCTGCTGAACGGCGGCGGCAATTATGACGACCTGTTCGCGCCGGTGTTTCGCCAGGCGGTGCCGCAGGCGCAGGTCGCGGCGATCGTCGCGCAATTGAAGGCGCAGGGTGGCGCGGCGACGGGGATCGAAAGCGTCGCGCCCGACACCGCATGGCAGGCGACGGTGACGGTGGGCTACGAGAAGATCGCCGCGACCATGCTGGTGTCGGTCGACCCCGCCGAGCCGCATCAGATCACCGGCCTCAGGATCACCGGCGCCGAACCTCGCAACGATTCGCTGGCGAAGCTGGAGGCCGATTTCGGGAAACTCCACGGCAGCGCCGGCTTCGGCATCTACCGGCTCGGCGATGACGAGGCGACGCCGGTCGCCGAGGTCAACGGCAAGACCCCGGCTCCGCTCGGCTCCGCGTTCAAATTGTGGGTGCTGGCCGAGGTGGCGCGCGAGGTGCAGGCGGGGACGCGACGTTGGGACGATGTCGTGCGTCTCGGCCGCAAGTCGTTGCCCGGCGGGGTGATGCAGAATTGGCCCGATCACGCGCCGGTAACGCTGCAGACGCTGGCCACCGAGATGATCTCGATCAGCGACAACACCGCGACCGACACGCTGCTGACGACGCTGGGCCGCGACAAGGTCGGCGCAATGGTCGCGACGGTCGGCGTCGCCGATCCCGCGCGGACGCTGCCGGTGCTGACGACGATGGAGGCGTTCGAACTCAAGGCGCCGAGTCACGCCGCGCTTGCCGCGGCTTGGGCGACCGCATCACCCGAGGCGCGCGCCAAACTTCTCGACGACAATGCAGCCAAATTCGCCGCGACGCCGGTCGATCCGCACATGTTCGACGGCAAGCCACTGGCGATCGACACAGTGGAATGGTTCGCAAGCCCGCGCGACATGGCGAAAACGCTCGACTGGCTACGGCGCCACGGCGACGCCACGACGCGCGCGATCCTCGCCGTCAATCCGGGCACCGGCCCGACGATTGCGAGCCGCTTCGATTATATCGGGTTCAAGGGCGGGTCCGAGCCGGGCGTCATCACGCTCAATTTCCTGGTGAAGACCAAGGCGGGCGCTTGGATGGCGGTGACGGGCAATTGGCACGATGCCCAGGCTGCGGTCAGCGAGTTCGATTTCGTCGTGCTGATGAACCGCGCTTTAGCCCTTGCCGCGCGCTGAACGCCACTCGTCCTTGAGCAGGCCGAGGATCACCGAATCGCGCACGCCGATATGCGTTTCCCATTCGGCGCGCAGATAGCCCTCGCGTTTGAAGCCGAGGCGTTCGAGCAAGGCAAGCGAGGCGGTGTTTTCGGGATCGGTATCAGCGAAGATGCGGCGCTGACCTTCGGCGAAGAGTCGGTCGATCACGGCGCAGACTGCCTCGGCGGCGATGCCGCTGCCCCAATGATCGCGCGCAAGGATGTAACCGATTTCGGTTACGCCGCCCTGGCGCTTCTCGCCTGCCGCGACCCAGCCGATCGCCGTGTCGTCGCCCGCCAGAGTGATCGCCCAACAGCGCCAGCCGTCGCGGCCGACGCGCGGTTCGAAATAGGCGCGGGTCTGCTCGACGCTGTCATGCGGGGCGCTCGACCACCACGTCATCAGCTCGGCGTCCGAGAGCGTCGGGAACAGCGCGTCGGAATCATCGACGGTGAGCTGACGCAACCGCAGGCGATCGGTGGTGAGGACGGGGACGTCGCTCATGACGCGAGCGCGTCGACCAGCGCCTTGACCTTCTTCTGCCGCCATTGCGGGAGCGGGGCGACGAGCCAATAGCCGAATTTGGACGGTCGCGGGTCGCCGAGGACGGTCACCCGCCCCGCCTCGATGTCGCGCGCGGCGAGCAGTTCGGGGACGGTGGCGCGGCCGAGGCCCTGCGCGGCGGCGTCGATCGCGAGGCCGGCATCGGCGACGCGGACCAGCGCGCCGGCATCCTCGGCGAGGCAGCCGGGCCAGGCGATCTTGGTGTCGATGCCGCCATCGGGGTGCGCGACGGTGACCATGCCGTCCGACTCGATCGCCTCGCCCTCCTGCTCGCCAGGGCCCTCGCCCCAGCGGATCGCGAGATCGAGATTGGCCTCGGTGAAATCGACCGCGTCGTCGGCGGCGACGAGGACGAAGCGGAGTTCGCCGTCACCCCGCGCGATTTCCGCCAAACGCGGCATCAGCCATTTGGTGGTAAGATCGCGCGGCGCGGCGATGGTCAGCGACTTGGACGATTGCCCGGCCTGCATCGCGCGGACCGATTCCTCGAACTGCAGGAAGCCCGAGCGCAGCGCGGCAAGGCCCGCCTCTCCCTCTTGCGTGAGTTCGAGCCCGCGCGTGGTACGGCGGAACAGCACGACGCCGAGCGTATCCTCGAGCGCGCGGATCTGCTGCCCGACCGCGGCGGGGGTGACCGCGAGCTCGTCGGCGGCACGGGTGAAGGAGAGATGGCGCGCGGCGGCGTCGAGCACGCGCAGGCCGTTGAGGGGGAGATGGGTGCGTTTCATTCAGCGACCGCCGGCGCGATCAGCGCGAATTTGGGGATGGCGACGTCGAACCCGGCGCCGCTCCCATCCATCATATGGTAATTGCCCTGCATCGAGCCGGTCGGCGTCGCGAGCGGGCAGCCGGAAACGTAGTCGTAGCTCGATCCGGGCTCGATCATCGGCTGCTCGCCGACCACGCCCTCACCCTCGACGGTATGGCTGACGCCGCGGCCGTCGACGATCGTCCAGTGACGGGTAAGAAGTTGCACCGCCTCCGCGCTCTCGTTCTCAATGCGGATATGATAGGCCCAGAACCAGCGGCCGCGCGCGGGCTCGGACTGTTCGGGCAGATAGCTGACCGACACGCGCACCACGACCCCCCGCGTCTCGGCGACGTTGGGGAACAGCGCCTTCACAAGCCGATGCTCGTCAGCGCCTGATCGAGATCGTCGATCACGTCCTGCGGGTCTTCGAGACCGACATTGAGGCGCAGCATGCCCTCGTCGATGCCCATGTCGCGGCGCACCTCTTCCGACACGCCGGCATGCGTGGTCGAAGCAGGATGCGTCATCAGCGAGCGCGAATCGCCGATATTGTTCGAGATGTCGATCAGCTGCAGCGCATCGAGCAGGCCGTGCGCCTGCACGCGGCCGCCATCGAGATGGAAGGCGAAGATGGGGCCGCAACCGTTCGGCATCTGACGAACCGCGAGATCATGCTGCGGGTGGCTCGGCAGGCCGGGGTGGAGCAGGCGTGGCACGCGGGCTTCGAGGAAGCGCGCGACTTGCAGCGCGTTTTCGCTCTGGCGGCGGCCGCGCAGGTCGAGCGTCTCCATCCCCTTGAGCACCACCCAGGCGTTGAACGCGCTGAGTGTCGGGCCGGTATTGCGGGTGAAGGACAGCAGCGTGTCCTCGATGAAGTCCTTGCGGCCGGCGACGGCGCCGGCGAGCACGCGGCCCTGGCCGTCCATCAGCTTGGTCGCCGAATAAGCGACGACGTCGGC
>JBQCHO010000144.1:0-22645 GCA_051954635.1 Sphingomonas sp.
AGAGAAAGCGCGGTTGCACGGATCGACCTGCGCGGGGTGGATCAGCGACTTGCCGTCGAAGCCGAGCGCGCGGCCCTGCACGCATTCGGCGGCGAAGCGGTCGAGGTCGGTGAAGTCGTTGCACACCCCGTCGAGCACCGCGATCCCGCTCGCCCGCGCCGCCGCGACCGACAGCGCGAGATACGGGAGCAGCCCGGCGCGGTCGGTGGCCGGCTTGGCCCGTAATTCGAGCGCGAGATCGTTGGTGCCGACCACCATCGCCGCCAGCCGGGTGCGCGCCGCCATGTCGGCGATTCGCTGCAATTCGGCGATCGCGCGGCAGGTTTCGATCATCATCCACAGCGCCATGCCCCTAGGCGCGGCGGCGAGTTCGGCGTGATAGAGCTCGACGTCATCGGCGGTCGCGACCTTAGGCACGAGCACCGCGTCCGCCCCGCTCCCCGCCAGCGCCGAGAGATCGGCCGCGCCCCATTCGGTGTCGAGCGCGTTGGCGCGGACCACGACGGTGGGGGCAAGGAAGCCGCCCGCCTTCACCGCCGCGACCGCCGCGTCGCGCGCTTCGCCCTTTGCCTCGGGCGCGACCGCGTCTTCGAGGTCGAGGATCACCACATCGGCGGCAAGGCCGCGCGCCTTCTCGATCGCACGCGGGTTCGAGGCGGGGAGGAACAGCGCGCTGCGCAAGGGGCGGATCGAGTCGGTCATCTCGGCCTTGTGCCCCAGCCGCCGGGGGTGGACAAATACCCCGGATCGGCGGCATGCGCGCCGGCAAAGGAGAGACTGTGATGGCCGGCATGGCAAGCTTCGACTGGGCGGACCCGTTGTTCCTCGACGACCAGTTGACCGACGACGAGCGCATGATCCGCGACACCGCGCGCGCCTATGCGCAGGATCGGCTGGCGCCGCGGGTGATCGAGGCGTTCAACGACGAGACCACCGATGTCGCGATCTTCCGCGAGATGGGCGAGCTCGGGCTGCTCGGGCCGACTATCCCTGCGGAATATGGCGGCGTCGGCGCGAGCTATGTCGCTTATGGCCTCGTCGCCCGCGAGGTCGAGCGGATCGATTCGGGCTACCGGTCGATGATGAGCGTG
This sequence comes from Sphingomonas sp., assembly GCA_051954635.1. GTDB lineage: Bacteria > Pseudomonadota > Alphaproteobacteria > Sphingomonadales > Sphingomonadaceae > Sphingomonas. The sequence goes on from JBQCHO010000144.1 coordinate 1,092, forward strand.
CAGTCGAGCCTCGTCATGTATCCCATCCACGCCTACGGCTCCGAGGAGCAGAAACGGAAATATCTGCCCAAGCTGGCGACTGGCGAATGGATCGGCGCGTTCGGGCTGACCGAGCCCGATGCCGGATCGGACCCGGGCGGGATGAAGACGCGCGCGGTAAAGACCGACGGCGGCTACCGCATTTCGGGCTCGAAGACGTGGATCAGCAACTCGCCGATCGCCGACGTGTTCGTGATCTGGGCGAAGTCCGACGAACATGGCGGCGGCATCCGCGGGTTCATCCTCGAAAAGGGGATGAAGGGTCTGAGCGCGCCCAAGATCGACGGCAAGCTGTCGCTCCGCGCGTCGATCACCGGGATGGTGATGATGGACGAGGTCGAGGTCGGCGAGGACGCGCTGCTGCCCGAAGTGCAAGGGATGAAAGGGCCGTTCGGCTGTCTCAACCGCGCGCGCTATGGCATTTCCTGGGGGACGATGGGCGCGGCCGAGTTCTGCTTCCACGCCGCGCGGCAATATGGGCTCGATCGCAAGCAGTTCGGCAAGCCGCTCGCCGCCAACCAGCTCTACCAGAAGAAGCTCGCCGACATGGAGACCGAGATCACGCTCGGTCTGCAGGCGAGCTTGCGTGTCGGCCGGCTGATGGACGAGGGGAAGTTCGCGCCCGAGATGATCTCGATCGTCAAGCGCAACAATTGCGGCAAGGCGCTCGATATCGCCCGCGCAGCGCGCGACATGCATGGCGGGAATGGCATTTCGGCCGAATATCAGGTGATGCGGCACCTGATGAATTTGGAGACGGTCAACACCTATGAGGGGGCGCATGACGTGCACGCGCTGATTTTGGGGCGCGCGATCACGGGGATTGCGGCGTTTTGACGAAGCGAGCGTCAGCCGGTTCGTCATCCCAGCGCAGGCTGGGATCTCATGCCGCTGGCGCGCGCTCTATGGAGAGCGACCCCAGCCTTCGCTGGGGTGACGGGAAATGAAAAAAGCCCCCCTCGCCGGCCTCAAGGTCGTCGAGCTCGCGCGCATTCTCGCGGGGCCGTGGGCGGGGCAGACGCTGGCCGATCTCGGCGCCGAGGTCATCAAGGTCGAGAGCCCCGAGGGCGACGACACGCGCAAATGGGGGCCGCCGTTCGTCGAGAACCCAGACGGCAGCCACGACGCCGCCTATTTTCACGCGACCAACCGCGGCAAGCGATCGGTGGCGATCGACTTCCGCACCCACGAGGGGCAGGCCGCGGTTCGCGAGCTGATCGCCGACGCCGATGTCGTGATCGAGAATTTCAAGGTCGATGGGCTCGCCAAATACGGGCTCGATTACACGCAGCTATCCGAGCTCAACCCGCGCCTCGTCTATTGCTCGATCACCGGCTTCGGGCAGGACGGCCCCTACGCCCACCGCGCCGGCTACGACTTCATCATCCAGGGCATGAGCGGCATCATGGACCTGACCGGCGATCCGGCGGGCGAGCCGCAGAAGATCGGCGTCGCCTTCGCCGACATCTTCACCGGGCTCTACTCGGTGATCGCGATTCAGGCGGCGCTGGCGATGCGCGAGCGTACCGGCAAGGGCCAGCATATCGACATGGCGCTGCTCGATACGATGACCGGGGTGCTCGCCAACCAGGCGATGAACTATCTCGTCTCGGGCGTGTCGCCGACGCGGCTTGGCAACGCGCATCCCAACATCGCGCCCTATGCCGCCTTCCCGACTGCCGACGGGTGGTTCATCCTCGCGGTGGGCAATGACAGCCAGTTCCGCCGCTTCTGCGCGATCGTCGGGCTCGACGACATGGCCCAAGACCCGCGCTTCGCCACCAACCCGTCGCGCGTTGCCAATCGCGACGACCTCACCGAATGCGTGACCGAGGCAACGCAGCGCTTCCATCGCGACGATCTGCTCGCGCGGCTCGAAGCCGCAGGGGTGCCGGCCGGGCCGATCAACACCGTCGCGCAGGCCTTCGCCGATCCGCAGGTGATCCATCGCGGGATGGCGCTCGATATTGTGCGCGACGGCGGCGCAAGCGTGCCCGGCGTGCGCATGCCGATCCGCTTCTCCGACGCCGACTTGGTGCTCGATCGCCCCGCCCCCGCTTTGCCAAGCGAGAAGCGGGGCTGATCGCTCAGCGCGAGGCGCTGCCGACGTCCGTGCCCTGACGGTATTCGGACTGCCGTTCGATCATCCAGCCCGGATATTCGCGCGGCAACGCGCTCGCCTCGTCGAGCTTTTTTAGGTCGTCCTCGCTCAATTTCACATCAACCGAGTCGAGATTGTCCTGAAGCTGATCGAGCCGCTTGGCGCCGACGATCACGCTGGTGACGTGGCGGCGCGACAGTAGCCAGGCGAGCGCGATCTGCGCGACCGAGACCTTATGCGCCTCTGCGATCGGCTCCATCGCGTCGAGCACGTTGTCGGCGCGGTCCATGTCGACCGGCGGGAACTCGAAATTGGCGCGGCGGCCCTCGGCGCCCTCTTTGCGATACTTGCCCGACAGCAGCCCGCCGGCGAGCGGGCTCCACACCATCAGCCCGACTTTCTCGGACTGCATCATCGGCACGATCTCGCGTTCGAGATCGCGGCCGGCGATGGTGTAATAGGCCTGCACCGTCTCGAACCGCGCGAGCCGATCCTTGGCCGAAATGCCAAGCGCCTTGACGATCTGCCACGCCGCCCAGTTCGACACGCCGATATAGCGGACATGGCCCTGGCGGACGAGATCGTCGAGCGCGCGCAGCGTCTCCTCGATCGGGGTCACCGGGTCCCAGCCGTGGATCTGATAGAGGTCGATATGATCGGTGCCGAGCCGCTTCAGGCTCGCCTTGGCCTGATCCATGATGTGCCCGCGCGAGGCACCGCGATCGTTGGGGCCATCGCCCATCGGCCCAAGCACTTTGGTGGCGATGACGACGTCCTCGCGTTTGATCCCGAGGTTCTTGAGCGCCTGACCGGTGATCTCCTCGGATCGGCCGACCGAATAGACGTTGGCGGTGTCGAGGAAGTTGATGCCGCCGTCGATCGCGGCCTTGACGATGGAATCGGCCTCGTCCTGCTGGACCTCGCCGACGACCTTGAAATAGCCCTCGCCGCCGAAGGTCATCGTGCCGAGGCACAGTTCGGAGACGAACAGGCCGGTATTGCCGAGTCGGTTGTAGCGCATGGAATGTCCCTGGATCGAACAGCCCCCGCCGCTCGGTCTGCGAGATGGGGTGGCGGGTGCGAGAGGGCAACCGGCGGATCGTCATTGCGAGGCGCGAAGCGCCGAAGCAATCCAGGGTGTCGCGAGCCTCCCTGGATTGCTTCGCTACGCTCGCAATGACGAGTGGCTTACGGCCGCGCCTGTCCCGTGCCGCGGACGATCCACTTATAGGTCGTCAGCCCCTCGAGCGCGACCGGGCCGCGGGCGTGGAGGCGACCGGTGGCGATGCCGATCTCGGCGCCCAATCCGAACTCGCCGCCATCGGCGAACTGCGTCGAGGCGTTCCACATGACGATCGCCGAATCGACCGCGGCGAGGAACTTCTCGGCGACGGTTTCGTCCGCGGCGACGATCGCATCGGTGTGTCCCGATGAGTGCGCGGCGATGTGCTCGAGCGCACCGTCCACCCCGTCGACCATCGCTACCGAGGCGATCGCTTCGAGATATTCGGTGTCCCAATCCTCCGCCGTCGCCGCGCCGAGCGACGGATCGATCGCCCGCGCCGCCTCGTCGCCGCGCAATTCGCAGCCCGCGCCGGCGAGCGCCTTCATCAGATCGGCGGCCTTGGTATAGGCTTGGTCGATCAGCAGCGTCTCCATCGCGCCGCAGATGCCGGTGCGGCGCATCTTGGCGTTGACGACGATGCTCTCGGCCATCGCCGGATCGGCCGAGGCGTGGACGAAGACGTGGTTAATGCCGTCGAGATGGGCGAGCACCGGCACGCGCGCTTCGGCCTGGACGCGGGCGACGAGGCTCTTGCCGCCGCGCGGCACGATCATGTCGATCACCCCGTCGGCCTTGAGCATCGCGCCAACCGCGGCGCGATCGGTGGTCGGCACAAGCTGCACCGCATCGGCCGGCAGCCCGCCCTTCGCCAAGCCGGCGGCGAGCGCCTTGTGGATCGCGCGGTTGCTCTCGATCGCCTCCGAGCCGCCGCGCAGGATCGCGGCGTTGCCCGACTTGATGCACAACGCCGCGGCGTCGGCGGTCACGTTGGGGCGGCTTTCGTAGATGATGCCGATCACGCCGATCGGCACGCGCACGCGGCGCAGCACCATGCCGTTGGGGCGCTTGGTCTCGTCGATCACCGCGCCGACGGAGTCGCGCAGGCCGGCGACCGCCTCGACGGCGTCGGCAACGGCGGCAACGCGGCCTTCGTCGAGCTTGAGCCGATCGAGCATCGCGCTCGACAGGCCTTTTTCGCGGCCGCGCTCCATGTCCTTGGCATTGGCGGCGATAATCTCTGCACTGGCGGCGCGCAGGGCGTTCGCCGCCTCGATCAAGCCGCGCGACTTGGCACCGGCGGAGAGGCCGGCGAGCGTTCGCGCCGCGGCGCGGGCGCGTTCGCCCATGGTTGCGATGAGGGTCGTCGGATTGGGTGTTTCGATATCAGCCATGGTGCTCCTTTTAACATGGATCACCCGACCAACTCAAAAGCGGATGACTTTATCCATCCAGAGGTTAGCTTGCCCGCCCATGACTGGGGGATTCGAAGCAGCCGGCGACATCGCCACGGGTGCGTTCATGGGGCGCAGCGTCGAGCCGCGCGCGGGCGAGCATGTCCACGGGGCCGACGGGCACGGCGTCTGCCTCAATTGTGGCGCGGCGCTGGTCGGCGAGTTCTGCCATCAATGCGGGCAGAACGGCCACGTCCACAAGACGCTCGCCTCGATCGGGCACGATCTGCTCCACGGCGTATTCCATTTCGAGGGCAAGATCTGGCGGACGCTGCCGATGCTCGTCATCCGCCCGGGCGAGCTGACGCGGCGCTACATCGCCGGCGAGCGCGCCAGGTTCGTCTCGCCGCTCGCGCTCTATCTGTTCGCGGTGTTCCTGATGTTCGCGGTGATCCACAGCGTTGCGGGCGAGTTCGATGGCGAGGGGCTGAGCCCGGCCAATCGCGGCGCGGCGATCGAGAAGCTCGACGCGCAGATCGGCAAGGCCAAGGGCGCGCTCGCCAAGGCGCAGATCGACCAGAAAGCGGCCAAGACCGCCGCAAAGCGCGCCGACGCGGCCGACGACGTCAAGGCGCTGACGATGACGGTCTCCGGCCTCGAAACCGCGCGCACCGGCCTCCAGTCCGACAAGGACGACAAGGAAGTCACGATCGCCGATATCAAGACCGGCTGGGCGCCGCTCGATCACGGCATCGCCAAGGCCAACGCCAATCCCGGCCTCGCGCTCTACAAGCTGCAGATGAGCGCCTACAAATATAGCTGGGCGCTGATCCCGATCTCTGCGCCGCTGGTGGCGATGCTGTTCCTGTGGCGGCGGCGCTACCACCTCTACGATCACACGATCTTCGTGATCTATTCGCTCGATTTCATGACGTTGCTGGTGACGGTGCTGACGCTGCTCGGCGCGATCGGCGTGGGAGCCGGGCCGATCTCGATCACCGCCATGATCGTGCCGCCGGTGCATATCTACAAGCAACTCCGCGGCGCTTATCAGTTGCGGCGTTTCTCGGCGTTCTGGCGGATGTGCGTGCTCGTCGTGCTGGCGTTCCTCGCGCTGACGTTGTTCGTCATGCTGCTGCTCGGGCTCGGCCTGATGGGTTGAGCGAGCCGGCTTTCGAGCCAGCGCGCCGCCTGATCGGGCGACTTTTTGTCGGCGTCGCGATCGACGAGATAGTTCGCCTGCCGCATCGTCTCTACCGGGATCACGCCGATCAGCGGCTTAAGGGCAGCGATCATCTTGGCGTCGTCGGCGTGGGCCGGCGACAGCATCAGGATCGCGTCGTAACCGGGGATCGCGCCCTTGGGGTCGGTCAGCACGGTCAGGTGATCGGCGGCGATGCGGCCGTCGGAGGAGAAAGCGGAAATGACGTCGGCGCGGCCGCTCGCCAGCGCGCGATACATGAAGCTCGGGGTGAAGCGCTGGGTGTCGGCGAAGCGGATGCCGTAGGCGTCGCGGACGGCGCGCCATTCGGGGCGGTCGAGAAATTCGAGATCGGAGCCGAGCGTGAGTTGCGGGGCTTGGGCGGCGAGATCGGCGAGCGTGGCGATGTGGCGGCGCTTGGCCAGGTCGCCGCGCATCGCGAAGGCATAGGCGTTCTCGAAACCGAGCGCGCCGAGTACGCGGACGCCGCTGGTGCGGCGCGCCCAATCGGTGACGCCGGCGACGATCTGCTGGCGCGGGGGCGTGTCGCTGCGGCCCATCTGGTTGGTCCACAAGGTGCCCGAATAATCGACATAGACGTCGATATCGCCGCTCGCGAGCGCCTGGTAGATCACCGCCGAGCCGAGGCCTTCGCGATACTCGACGTGATAGCCCGCCGCCTCGAGCCGGTGGCCGATGACGCGGGCGAGGATGTACTGCTCGGAGAAGTTCTTGGCGCCGACCGTCACGGTCTTGCCGCCGCCGCTGGTCGGCCAGAGCGGCGCGAGCGCGAGGGCGATGCCGGCGAGCAGCAACCCGGCGCCGGTCCATATCTGCCAGCGGCGGCGCGCCTTGATGCCGCGCTCTATCAGCCCGAGCAGCGCATCGACGACAAGCGCGAGCAACGCCGCCGAGACGCAGCCGGCGAGCACCAGCGCCCAATTCTGCGTTTGCAGCCCGGCGAAGATGAGGTCGCCGAGACACGATTGCCCGATCGTCGTCGCCAGCGTCGCGGCGCCGATCGTCCACACCGCGGCGGTGCGGATGCCGGCCATCAGCACGGGCACGACAAGCGGTACTTCGACGAGGCGGAGCTTCTGCCAGCTCGTCATGCCGACGCCGTCGGCGGCCTCGACGATCGCGGGGTCGAGTCCGGTGAGGCCGGTCACCGCGTTGCGCAGGATCGGCAGCAGCGCGTAGAGCGCCAGCGCGAGCAGCGAGGGCAGAAAGCCGAGAGCTGGAATGCCGCCGCCGACCAGCGCCGAGAGCGACAGCAATAGCGGATAGAACAAGGCGAGCAGCGCCAGCGACGGGATTGTCTGGACGAGGCTGGCGAAGCCGAGCGAGACGCGCGCGACGTGGGTGTTGCGGGCGGACCAGATCGCCAGCGGCAGGCTGATCGCGAGCCCAGCGATGAGCGCCGAAGCGGCGAGCAGGACGTGGCTCGCGAGCAGATCGGGCACGCGCGCCATCGCGGACCAGAACGGGCCGGTCATGCCCTGCCCTCAGCCGTCATGCCGGACTTGTTCCGGCATCCAACGACCTGCAAGCGTCGAGGCCGGTTGGTTTGCGGCACGTTGGACCCCGGAACAGGTCCGGGGTGACGAAAGAAGTCGCGGCTCACGTCCGCCCCTCCAATTGGCGCAACCGTTCGGCCTGCGCGCGCGGGACCGCCACCAACGCATCGGCCTCTTCCCCGCCCTCCCCCGCCAGGAGCGCGCGTGGCGTCGCGTCGGCGACCAGTCGTCCGCCCTGCATCACCAGCACGCGATCGGCGAGGAGCAGCGCTTCGGCCATGTCGTGCGTGACCATGATCGTCGTCAGTCCGAGCTTGTCGTGGAGCGACCGGAACGCCGAGCCGAGCTGATCGCGCGTCACCGGGTCGAGCGCGCCGAACGGTTCGTCCATCAGCATCAGCCCCGGGCGCGCGGCGAGGGCGCGGGCGACGCCGACGCGCTGTTGCTGCCCGCCCGACAACGCGTCGGGCATGCGCGCGGTGAACTCGCGGGGCAGATCGACGAGGTCGAGCAGCTCGGCGACGCGCTCGCTCGTGTCGCGCGCGCCGTCGAGGCGCAGCGCGATGGCGATGTTTTCGCCCACCGTCATGTGCGGGAACAGGCCGATATTCTGGAAGACATAGCCGATCGAGCGGCGCAGGCGGTGCGGCTCGGTGTCCGCGACGGGCTTGCCGGCGATCAGGACGCGGCCGTCGCTCGGCTCGACGAGGCGGTTGATCGTCTTGAGCAGCGTCGATTTGCCCGAGCCCGAGCTGCCGACCAAGGCGACGAAGCTGCCCGCTTCGATCTCGGCCGACACGCGATCGACCGCCGCCGTGCCGCCCGCATAGCGCTTGGTGACGGCCTCGAGCGCGAGGCTCGGGCCGTTGGCGGAAGATGGGGCTGGCATCTGCGCGCGATTGTGATGAAAGTGCGCGGACAGGTCAAACGAAGCGGGAGGACGGCGTGGCGGACGAACGCAAGGCGATCTTCATCACCGGCGGCGCGTCGGGGATCGGGCTGGCGACGGCGAAGCTGTTCGCCAATCGCGGCTGGACGGTCGGGATCGCCGACGTCAACGCCGACGCACTCGGCGCGGCCGGGGCTGCGGTGCCGGGGTCGGTCACCTATCAAATGGACGTGCGCGATCGCGACGCCTGGACGCAAACGCTCGATGATTTCACCACGCTGACGCGGCGGCTCGACGTGTTGTTCAACAATGCCGGGATCGGCGTCGGCGGGCCGCTTGCGGAAGCCGGTTTCGCCGATCTCGACCGCTTGGTCGCGATCAATTTCGGCGGCGTGCTCAATGGCGCGCGGATCGGTTACGATTATCTCGCAAGGACGCCGGGGTCGTGCCTGCTCAACACCGCCTCGGCGTCGGCGATCTACGGATCGGCGGGGCTGGCGACCTATTCGGCGACCAAGTTCGCGGTGCGCGCGCTGACCGAGGCATTGGACGGCGAATGGGCCGCGGCGGGGATCAAGGTGCGCGCCATCGTGCCGGCGTTCATCGAGACGCCGCTGCTCGACGGCGGCGTCGCCGGCTCCAACCGCACGATCCGCGACACGGTGACCGAGGCCGGGCTGGAATTGACGCCGGTGGAGCAGGTCGCCGAGGCGGCGTGGCGCGCGGTGCATGGCGACGCGCTGCACACTTATGTGGGGAAGACCGCGGATCGGATGCGGTTTGCGGCGCGGTGGATGCCGGGGCAGTTGAGGAAGATGATGCAGCGGGGGGCGGTGGGTCAGCGTTGAGCCCTCCCCCCGCCGTCATGCCGGCGCAGGCTGGCATGACGCTTGGAGGGCGAGGACGTTGGCAATCACCTTTACTCCAATAACCCCTCGATCGCCTCGGCCATTTCGACGTCGCGGCCCGACAGGCCGCCGGCGTCGTGCGTGGTCAGCGTGATTTCCACCCGGTTCCACACGTTCGACCATTCTGGATGATGGTCCGCCTTCTCCGCAAGCAGCGCCACGCGCGTCATGAACGCGAACGCTTCGCTGAAATCGGCGAAGGTGAAGGTGCGCGCAATCGCGTCGCGGGCCTCGTCATAATCCCAGTCGGGCAAGCCATCGAGGGCGTCGGCGCGTTCGGCCTCGCTGAGTTGTTCGACCATGACGATCCTCCTTGCCGTGCTTCGGCCGCCAGGACTATCACGCAGGGATGACGGGGCAAGCGCCGAGTGCGGGCGATATCGAGCGGATGGCCCGCGCGGCGATGGCGGCGCTGCCCGAAATGTTTCGCGCGCAGCTCGGCGACGTCGTGCTGCGCGTCGAGGACTATGCCGATGACGAGACGCTGGCGGCGCTTGGCATCGAGCATCCGCTCGACCTCAGCGGGCTCTATCACGGGCGGCCGATCGGCGAGAAATCGTCGATGGATTCGGGCACGCTGCCCGACATGATCACGCTCTATCGCCGCGCGATCCTCGAGGAATGGATCGAGACCGGGGTCGATCTCGATGCGCTGGTGGCGCATGTGCTGGTCCACGAGGTCGGCCATCATTTCGGCCTGTCGGACGACGACATGCACCGGATCGAACAGGAGCCGTGAGCGCCACGCTGGCCTTCGACGCGGTTACGGGCAAGCGCGGCGGGCGGACGCTGTTCGAGGGGCTGAACTTCGCGCTCGCGCCCGGCGACGCGGCGCTGGTTACGGGGCCAAACGGCGCGGGCAAATCGAGCCTGGTGCGGATCGCGGGCGGGTTGCTCGCACCGGCCGCGGGGGCGGTGCGCCGCGAGGGCGACATCGCGTTGCTCGCCGAAGCGCATGCGCTCGATCCCGAGCTGCCGCTGGCGCGCGCGCTGGGCTTTTGGGCGGTGCTCGACGGGCGGCGCGGTGCGGTCGCGGGAGCGCTCGTGGAGTTGGGCCTCGATCAGATTGCCGACGTGCCGGTGCGGATGCTGTCGACCGGGCAGCGGCGGCGGGCGGCGATGGCGCGGGTGGCGGCGAGCGGCGCGCCGATATGGCTGCTCGACGAGCCGGCCAACGGGCTCGACGCGGTCGCCGTCGGCACGCTCGAAGCGCTGATCGCCGACCATCGCAAGGATGGCGGCATCGCCTTGGTCGCGACGCATCTACCGATCCGGCTGCCGGACGCGGTGCCGGTGGTGTTGGGGAGCGCGACATGAGCGGGTTCGGCGCGCTGGTGTGGCGCGACTTGCGGCGCGCCTGGGCGGGAGGCGGCGCGGCGTTGCCGGTCGCGTTCTTCCTGCTCGCGACGATCCTGTTTCCCTTCGCGGTCGGGCCGGACACGGCGCTGCTCGCACGGATCGGCGGCGGGGTGATCTGGGCGGCGGCGTTGCTCGCGGCGCTGCTCCCGGTCGAGCGTCTGATCGCGCCCGACCTCGATGCCGGCGTGCTCGACCAGTTCGCGGTGCGCGGGGCAAGTATGGCGGCGGTGGCGGCGGCCAAGACGCTGGCGCACTGGCTCGCCTTCGCGCCGCCCTTGATGCTGGCGGCGGTGGTTGCGGCGGGGCTGCTCGACCTCCCCGCAGCGACGCTCGGGTTGGTCGAACTCGGGCTGTTGATCGGCACGCCTGGGCTCGCCGCGCTGGCGGTGGCGACCTCGGCGCTGGTTGCGGGGCTGCGCGGGGCGAGCGCGCTGGCGGGGCTGGTGATGCTGCCCCTCGCGGTGCCGCTGCTGATCTTCGGCGCGGGATCGCTCGCGGACGGGCCGGGCGCGCTCAAATTGCTCGCCGCGGTGAGCCTGGTGCTGATCGCCGGCTCGCCGTTCGTCGCGGGCGCCGCGATCCGCGCAGGCGATAGTTGATCGAGATAAAAAAGTCGCTGTCCTAAACTCCTCTTAACTGTCCCCCGTTAGCGTCGATCGGCGATGCTGCGCGTGCTCACCCTCTCGACGCTGTTTCCCGACGCGTCCCGGCCCAATTTCGGGGTGTTCGTCGAACGCCAGACGCGCGAGCTCGCGTCGCGTGCGGGCGTCGAGCTTCGCGTCGTCGCGCCGATCGGCCTGCCGCCGGGGCCGCTGGCGCGCGTGCCGCATTACCAGGCGCTCGCCGACGTGCCGCTCCACGAGACCTGGCGCGGGCTCGACGTGCGCCGGCCGCGCTTCACCACCATTCCCGGCACCGGCGGGCGCTTCCATGTGCCCGCGCTGGTCCGCGCACTCACCCCCTTGCTCGATCGGCTGCGAGACGAGGTCGCCTTCGACGTCATCGACGCCGAGTTCTTTTTCCCCGACGGGCCTGCCGCTGTGGCGCTCGGGGCGCGTTACGCCGTGCCGGTTTCGATCAAGGCGCGCGGCGCCGACATCCACCATTGGGGCCACGGCGCAACCGCCGCGCAGGTCCGCCGCGCCGGGCAGTCGGCCGACGGGCTGCTCGCGGTGTCCGAGGCGATGAAGGCGGATATGGCGGCGATCGGCATTCCCGCCGAACGCATTCGCGTGCATCACACAGGGGTCGATCTCGATCGCTTACGCCCGCGCGACCGCGCCGCGGCAAAGGCGGCGCTGACCGTCGACGGCCCGCTGATCGTCTCGCTCGGCGCGCTGATCCCGCGCAAAGGGCACGAGATCGTCATCGACGCGGTGGCGCGGCTGCCGCAAGCCACATTGTTGATCGCCGGCGACGGGCCCGAGCGCGCGGCGCTGGAGGCACGGATCGCCGCCGCAAAGCTCGGCGATCGGGTTCGGTTGCTCGGCTCGGTCGCGCATGATGAGTTGCCCGCGTTGCTCGCCGCTGCCGATGTGATGGCGCTGGCGTCGTCGTCGGAAGGGCTCGCCAATGCCTGGGTCGAGGCGCTTGCGTGCGGGACGCCGATCGTCGTCACCGACGCCGGCGGCGCGCGCGAAGTGGTGACCGAGGCGATTGGCCACATCGTGCCGCGCAGCGCCGACGCCTTCGCCGCCGCAATAAGCGATCTGCTTGGCAATCCGCCCGCGACCGACGCCGTGCGGGCAGCGGCAGAGCGCTTTACCTGGCCTGCCAATGCCGCCGCGCTCGAAGCGCACCTCGCCGGCCTGTTCGACAACGCAACGCGCGCACGGAGGCGGGCATGACGGGCGCGCTGTTCGTCGACCGGCCGTTCGCGCCGAGCGGCAGCGACGGCGATCATGCGCCGCGCGCGCCGCGCACCAATCTGCTGCTGTCGGCGAGTGTCGAGACGACCGCCGGGGAAGCGCCGGTCCGCGTGCGCAACCTGTCTGACGGCGGCGCGATGCTCGAAGGCGATACGCTGCCGGCACCGGGCGAGCGCCTGTTGCTGCGGCGCACGGTGCTGACGATCGCCGGCACCTGTGTCTGGCGGAGCGGCAATCGCTGCGGGGTGCGGTTCGATCGCTCGATCTCGGTGCAGCAATGGGCGTCGAGCGTGCGCGCCGCGGCCAATGCCGGGCAACAGCGGATCGACGCGATCCAGGCGACGCTGCGCGCCGGCGGGGCGGTTGCGGCAGCCGATCCGCTGGTGACGCCGGCCAGGGCCGCGGTGGTCGACAATGTCGCCGACGAGGTCGCCGCCGCCGCGCGTTTCCTGCGTAGCCTGTCCGATCGGCTGGCCGACGACATGGCGGTGATCGTTGCGCATGGCGAGGTGCTGCAACAGCTCGATCCGCTTGCGCAGACACTCGATCATCTCGCGCGCGTGCTGACCGCCGCCGATCCCAGCCCGGTGATCGACGCGATCGGGATGGACGACCTGCGCGCCCGCCTGACGCGCAGGCCTTCGCAGGCCTAGCCACTCGGGCACTTTGCGCCTATCTGGGCCGCTTCTCCAGATCAGGGCATTTCTTCCATGGGTTTCCGCTGCGGCATCGTCGGCCTGCCGAACGTCGGCAAATCGACGCTTTTCAACGCGCTCACCGAGACCGCTGCGGCGCAGGCGGCGAATTATCCGTTCTGCACGATCGAGCCCAATGTCGGCAACGTCGCGGTGCCCGATCCGCGGCTCTACAAGCTCGCCGAGATCGCCGGATCAGCGAAAGTGATCGAGACGCAGCTTGGTTTCGTCGACATCGCCGGGCTGGTCCGCGGCGCGAGCAAGGGCGAAGGTCTGGGCAACCAGTTCCTCGGCAACATTCGCGAGGTCGATGCGATCGTCCACGTGCTGCGCTGTTTCGAGGATGACGACATCCAGCATGTCGACAACAAGGTCGATCCGATCGCCGATGCCGAGACGGTCGAGACCGAATTGATGCTCGCCGACCTGGAGAGCCTGGAAAAGCGCGTGCCCAATTTCGCCAAGAAGGCCGCGCAGGGCGACAAGGAAGCCAAGATCGCCGCGAGCGTGCTAGGCCAGGCGCTCGATCTGCTTCGCGAGGGCAAGCCGGCGCGACTTACCGAACCGAAGGACGAGGAAGAGGCGCGCGTGTTCGGCCAAGCGCAGCTGCTGACCGCGAAGCCGGTGCTCTACGTCTGCAACGTCAACGAAGAGGATGCGGCGAACGGCAACGCCTTTTCCGCCCGCGTATTCGACAAGGCGAAGGCCGAAGGCGCCGAGGCGGTGGTCGTCTCCGCCGCGATCGAGGCGGAAATCGCGACGATGGCGGCGGAGGATCGCAAGGACTTCCTCGCCGATCTCGGGCTCGAGGAGACCGGCCTCGCCCGCGTGATCCGCGCCGGGTACAAGCTGCTGCACCTGCAAACCTTCTTCACCGCCGGCCCGAAGGAAGCGCGCGCCTGGACAATCCCGGCGGGGGCGAAAGCCCCGCAGGCGGCGGGCGCGATCCACACCGATTTCGAACGCGGCTTCATCCGCGCCGAGACGATCGCCTATGACGATTACGTCGCGTTGAAGGGCGAGGCCGGCGCGCGTGAGGCGGGCAAGCTGCGCCAGGAAGGCAAGGAATATGTCGTCCATGACGGCGACGTGATGCTGTTCCGCTTCAACGTGTGAGCTCGATCAGGCGATGTGGTGCGCGTCGAGCCAGGCGCGCGTCGTCGGCATGCCGTGCTCCGCGGCTAGCTGGCGCAGGGTCTTGCCCGAATCATCGGTACCGTGCGGGTCGGCGCCGGCATCGAGCAGGCGGATAACGATCGCGTCGGTCCAGCTGTAGAACACGGCGCTGCGGCCGTGCGCGTCTCTTACATTGGCCCGAGCGCCCGCGGCGAGAAGCGCATCGAGTATTTCTATTTTCTCGACGCCGAAGATCACCGTCTGGCCTTCGCTGTCGCGCGCGTTGATATCGACACCAGCGGCGGTGAGCGCGCGAGCAAGATCGACGAGCGCGCTCGTCGATGCCTCCCAGCACGGCCCCATGCTGCCTTCGGCAACCATCAGAGCCGTTCGCCGTCCGCTGTCGATGCCCATCAGTTCTTGCTTCGGGATCGACGAGCGTGCGTTGGGATCGACGCCGGCCTTGATCAGCTTGGCCGCGATCGACGCATTGCAGCCGGCACCGCCCGCGACAAAGGCATCGGTCAATGAAGCCGTTGGCGCCTTCTTCAGCCAGCCGCCCGCATCGAGCCCATCGAGAAGCTGTGCGCGCCCGAACCGCGCCGCCTGCACGGCCAGGTAGCTGCCGAACAACATCCTTTCGGCCCTGGCAGCTCGATAGGGCCGACCGAGCGGCAAGCCCGCGTCGATCAGATCGATCAGGACCCGATCGGGTGTGGCATCGTTGGTGACGGCAAAATCGGCGAGCCGCACCGCGTCCTCCGATCTCGCGTCAAAGCCTTCGGCCTGCAAGGCGGCGACGGTATGTTCGTCACCCGTGACCCAACGGGCAGTATCCGCGGCGACGTCGATCGCCTTTTCGATGTCGGCCTCGACGGGCGGCATGCCAGCCTCCTCCCCCACATAATCCAGCACCTGTTTGCTGGCATCGCCGCTCGACAGCGTCACCACATAGGTGGGATTATCGGTGACGGCGGCGGCGTATTGGTCCTTCAAGCCGAAGAAATGGGCGGCGCGGAACCGCGCCAGCAGCGCATCGATAACCGCGCGATCGACATGGCCGACATGATGGCCGCCGATCAGAACACCGTCGGAGCGGCTATAGGCGCGGTGAACCCCGGCAACCGGCGTGACCGGCGGGACGCGGGTATCGAAGGTGACGGTCCCGTCTCCCGCGATCGTCACCCGATAATCGGGGCACGAGCCGTAACAGGCCGATCGCGACAAGCTGATACGGAGCTTCGCATAGTCGATCGGCGGCATCGGCCGCGACCGATCAGCCCAGACGCCAGGCGAGCGATAATTGATGCGAACCGATCCAGTCGCGACGACGGGTTTGCCGCGATAGGTGAAGGGCCGGAATTTCCACCTTTTGGCGGCGGCGAGTGCAGGTCCGGTATCCCGGATCAGATCGTGCGTATCGGCGAGCCTGGCGGCGACAACGTCGCCCGTGGTCGATATCTCGATATCTATATCGGTCGGCATGAAGGGAAGCTGCGTCCCGGCCGAAACGGCGACCGTATCCGATCCCGCGATGCGATGCGCAAGCAATGCGTCTTCGGGAAAGCCCATCTGCTGTGCGGGCCCGGTCGCCGGCACACAGGCACCGGCCAGGATGGCTGGACAACAGGTTCTCCAAAAATACCCCACGCCACGCAGGATGAAGCCGGGCGTCGACGATTGCAAGCCACGGAAGTCGGTCGAACTCGTGCCGATCGGCGTCTGCACAACGCGGAAAAATATCGCCAATGACAAATTGTTGCCCGATCCCGCCGATCCCTGCCAGGATCGCGTCCTTTGCGCCACGCACGCCTCGCTCGGCCATGCCTGCCGCCTGCCGGTCGAGCCGTTCCGTCTGGCACTCGACCCGGCGATGGATGCTTGGCGAGCCGGCCGCGCTCGCTGCGGCATATGGTGATGCGCCGTTCGGCTATACCCTGTTCGCCAAGCTTTCTCTCGGGCATTAGAGCCTCACATTGAGGGAGAAAATGATGAGTCGTTGGGGTTTGGGGGTCGCCGCACTGGCGGTGATCGCGGTGTCGGGATGCGCGGTGACGCCGCCCCCGGCCCCGGCGGCGCAAGCGGCGGTCGAGCAAAAGCCGGCGGTGACGATCCTCGTCTCGATCGACGGATTCCGCGCGGATTATCTCAACCGCGGGGTGACGCCGCGGCTCAACGCGCTCGCAGCATCGGGCGTGTCGGCGGCGATGCAGCCGAGCTTTCCGTCGAAGACCTTTCCCAATCACTGGGCGATCGTGACCGGCGACTATCCCGATCATTCGGGGATCACCGCGAACAAGATGGAGGATCCAGAGCGCCCCGGCGAGACCTTCACGATGGCGACCGACGACCCGTTCTGGTGGAACAGCGCGTCGCCGATCTGGGTCGATGCCGAACAGGCCGGCATCCGAACGGCAACGATGTTCTGGCCCGGCGCCAACGTCGCCTGGGGTGGCACGAAGGCCACGGAATGGCCGAACGACATCACCGGCGGCACGCGCCCCGAGGACTGGCAGCAGTTCAACCAGGCGGTGACGGGGGAACAGCGCGTCAACGCGGTGCTCGACTGGCTACGGCGGCCGGCGGCGACCCGGCCGAAGTTCGTGACGCTCTATTTCGATACGGTCGATACCGCGGGGCACGAATACGGCCCCTACGACGCGCGGACGACTGCGGCAGTGGCCGATGTCGACAGCAAGATCGGGATGCTCGTCGATGGACTCAATGCACTCGGCCAGCCGGCCAATCTTGTGATCCTCGCCGATCACGGCATGGCGCCGATCAACAGTGACCGCGTGGTCGCGCTCAACCAGATCGCGCCCGCCGCCGACTACCGCGTGCTCGAGAGCGGCCCTTATGCCAGCCTCGAGCCGACCAAGGGCCACGAGGCCGATGTCGCGCGACTGATCCCGGGCAAGCATGGCCACGCGACCTGCTGGCGCAAGCAGGACATTCCGGCGCGCTTCCACTATGGTACCAACCGCCGCATTCCGCCCTATTTCTGCCTCGCTGACGTCGATTGGCAGGTGCTCCCAACCAAGCCGACCAAGGCCGAGAGCGGCGGCAATCATGGCTATGACAATCGCTCGCCCGAAATGCAGGCGCTGTTCGTCGCCAACGGGCCGGCGTTCGCATCGGGCGCGACGCTCGCGCCGTTCATCAACGTGGATGTAGAGCCGCTGCTGCGCGACCTGATCGGCTTGCCGCCCAAGAGCGGCATCGATGGCACCGACGCGCCGTTTGCGAGCGTGCTGCGAAAGGCGGGGTGATGCAGTATTTCGAAGATATCGAGGTCGGCAAGACTGCGCGGTTCGGGAATTATGAGGTCACGCGTGAGGAAGTGATCGCGTTCGCCGAAAAATATGATCCGCAGCCTTTTCACCTCTCCGACGAGGCCGCCGCGGCGACGCATTTCGGGCGGCTGTCGGCGAGTGGCTGGCACACTTGCGCGATGACGATGGCGATGCTGGTCGAGCAATTGAAGGCGCAAAAGCAGGCCGGGCTCGGCTCGCCGGGGATCGACGAACTGCGTTGGCTCATACCGGTCTATCCCGGCGACACGCTGAGCTGCGAAACCGAGGTGATCGACAAGCGCCCCTCACGCAGCCGCCCGGAGATGGGCAGCTATCGCAGCCGGATGACGGTGCGCAATCAGCGTGATGAAGCGGTGATGACGTTCATCTCGATTGGCTTGATTCGGACGCGGCCGACCAACTGAGGCCGGCCGCGGCGAAACAGGTCAATTAGTGGTGATGCCGGCCGCTCCAATGGCCACCGTTCGACGAACCGCCGTCATAATGTTGGGGGCGACTCGCGGTCGAGCCGTTCCAATGATGGCCGCTTTCGGACGAATTGCCGCGCCATTGATGGCCGCCTGTGTTTCCCTGATAACCGCCGGTGCCCTGGTGCGGGCTGGGGTGATGTTGGAAACGATCCCAATTGCCGTTACCCGAGCGGTCGCCATGGTAATTGCTGTCGCGATGCTGCCAATAATCGCGCTGGTGGTCATTCCAGCGATGGCGATTGTGGTTGCGATCATAAACATAGACGCCGCTGCCGGGATAGTAATAATCGCCGTACCAGCCGTAATAGGATGGCCCATAATAGGCGCCACCGTCATCCCAATAGCCGCCATTATAATCGTAATAGTCGTCGTAATAAGGGCTGGAATAACCGTAATAGCCGCCATATGAGCCGCCATAATAGCCATCGGTGGCACAGGCGCTGACGCCGAGTCCGGCGACGCCGACGAGCCCGATCAGGGCAAGACGAGAAGCTTTCATCAAATGAACTCCCAAGATACGCGGGTGGATACGGCTCTTATTACACAGGCGTACTGACTGACACCTGAACCGTTCGACAAATGGAGAACGCGCGTCGATTTGACTCTGTTCCGAATGGCTTGGGTGGAAGTGGCTGGTGGCGCTGCCTACCTGCAACCCTCCGCTTTCAATTCCCCGAAGAAGGAATAGCCATGCTTGCCGTCGGATGCCTCGCGCCTGTGCTCCTGATGATCGGCGGCGCGCTGCTCGGCGGGCAGGTCGGCGGCACATCCGGGTCGATCTGGGGGTGCCTGGCGGGACTGACCCTCGGGCTGATCGTGCCCGCGATCATGCTCGGCGCGTTGTTCTCGGCCCGACGTAAGAGCTAATGCGGATCAACGCGCACGCTGCGCGCCAGCGTCTTGAAACGGACGCCGTCGGCCTGGCGGACGGTGATCGTGACATGGCCGGTCTTGCTCGTCTTCAGATCCTCGACGACGCCCGACTTGCCGGCGTGCGTGCCGGCGATCACCGTACAATGATCGCCGTCACGGACTGTCGGATCGCTCACCCGCGCGCTCAGTGCTGAACGTCGCGCCAGACGTTCTTGTACGCGCCCCAGGCGAGGAAGCAGAAGATCAGCAGGAAGATCACCGTCGCAAAACCGGCCGTGTGCCGCGCTTCGAGCTTGGGCTCGGCGGTCCAGACGAGGAACGCCGAGACGTCCTTGGCCATCTGATCGACCGTCGGCTTGGTGCCGTCCTGATACTGGACCTGGCCGTCGGTGGTGAGCTGCTGCGCCATCGCGATGTTGAGGCTGGCGAAATACGGGTTGTAGTGCAGCCCCGGCAGCGGCAGCGAATCGGGATATTTGGCCTTCAATTCGGCCGGGATCGGTTCGTAGCCGGTCAGGATCGAGTAGATGTAGGGCGCCCCGCCCTCGCGCGCCTTGGCCATCAGCGACAGATCGGGCGGCAGCGCATTGTTGTTCGCGGCGCGCGCGGCGATATCGTTGGCGAAGGGCGGCGGGAAGTGATCCGACGGCAGGTTCTTGCGCGTCGCGGGCTCGCCGGTATCGGGGTTGGTGGTCGGCTGCTCGACCGCCCACTGATCGGCGATCGCCTTCACCTGGGCAGGGTCATAGCCGATGCCTTCGAGATCGCGGAACGCCACCAGCTTCAGGGAATGGCAGTTCGAACAGACTTCCTTGTAGACCTGGAAGCCGCGCTGGAGCTGTTGCTTGTCGAACTTGCCGAACGGCCCGTCCGAGGCGAGCGCGAGTTCCTTGGGTTCCTTGTGGAAGATCTGCGCGGCGGTCTTCGGCGTCGGATCGGTGATCACCCCGCTGATGCTGCCCCACAAGGCGAACAGCAGCGAGAGGACGAAGAGCGCGCCGACGGCGTATGCGATTTTGCGAACCATGTCGTGCGCCCCCTTAAGCCGAAACCGCCGAGCCGCTGACCGCGGACTCGCTCGGCTTCGTGCCGCCCTTCTTCGCCAGCACCGCCTCGGTGATCGAATTGGGCAGCGGGCGCGGACGCTCGCTGCGCGAAATCAGGGGCAGGATGATCAGGAAGTGCGCGAAATAGTATGCCGCGGCGAACTGGCCGATGATGATGTAGGTCGGCGTCGCGGGCGAACCGCCGCACCAGCCGAGCACCACGATGTCGACCAGCCAGATGAAGAAGAACATCCGGTAGGTCGGCCGGTAATTCGCCGAGCGGACCGGCGACGCATCGATCCACGGCAGGAAGAAAAGCAGCAGGATCGACGAGAACATCGCCATCACGCCCCACAGCTTCGCCGGCACCCACAGGAAGTTCGCGGTGAAGGCGCGCAGGATCGCGTAGAACGGCCAGAAATACCATTCGGGGACGATCTCGGCCGGGGTCGAAAGCGGGTTGGCGGGAATGTAGTTATCCGCGTGCCCCAGATAGTTCGGCGCGAAGAAAAGGATCAGCGCGAACACCAGCAGGAACACGCCGAGGCCGAAGCCGTCCTTGGCGGTGTAATAGGGGTGGAACGGCACCGTATCCTGCTCGCCCTTGACGTCGACGCCGGTCGGGTTGTTCGAGCCCGGAATGTGCAGCGCCCAGATGTGCAGGATGATCACGCCGGCGATAACGAACGGCAGCAGATAGTGCAGCGAGAAGAAGCGGTTGAGCGAGGCGTCACCCGGCGCATAGCCGCCGAGCAGCCAGACGCGGATATTCTCGCCGACCACCGGGATCGCTGAGAAGAAGCCGCTGATCACCTGCGCGCCCCAGAAGCTCATCTGCCCCCAGGGAAGGACGTAGCCCATAAAGGCGGTGGCCATCATCAGCAGGAAGATGACGACGCCCAAGAGCCACACCATCTCGCGCGGTGCCTTGTACGAGCCGTAATAGAGCCCGCGGAAGATGTGGGTGTAGACGACGATGAAGAACATGCTCGCGCCGGTCGCGTGGGCATAGCGCAGGAACCAGCCGGCATTGACGTCGCGCATGATGTGCTCGACCGAATCGAACGCGACCCCGCCGTTCGCGGCATAATGCATCGCCAGCACGACGCCGGTGATGATCTGGATCGCCAGCGCGGCGCCGGCGAGGACGCCGAAATTCCACCAGTAATTGAGGTTGCGCGGCACCGGATAGCCCGCGCCGACCGCATTGTAGACGAGCCGCGGCAGCGGCAGCTTCTCGTCCAGCCAGCGCATGACGGGCTGTTTGGGTGCATATTGCTGTGCCCAGGGAAAGCTCATCTCAGGACCCCACCGTGATCGTTGTCGGCGTGTTGAACTTGTAATCGGGCACCGCCAGGTTGCGCGGCGCCGGGCCCTTTCGGATGCGCGCCGCGGTATCGTATTGCGAGCCGTGGCACGGGCAGAAATAGCCGCCGAACTCGCCGCGCGGCTCGCCTTCCTTGTTGCCCAGCGGCACGCAGCCCAGGTGCGTGCAGACGCCGATCACGACCAGCCAGTCCGAATGGCCTTCCTTGGTGCGCTCGGCGAGCGTCTGCGGATCGCGCAGGTCGGAGAGGGGCACCGCATTGGCCTCGGCGATTTCCTTGGCCGTCAGGTTGCGCACGAACAGCGGCTGCGAGCGGAAGGTGGTGGTGATCGCCTGCCCCTTGCCGATCTTCGACAGATCGACATCGGTCGACG
>JBQCHO010000145.1:0-20464 GCA_051954635.1 Sphingomonas sp.
GCGTAATAGGTGACCGCGTTGATTCCGACGAGCTGTTGCAGCACGCCGAGGCCGCAGCCGATCAGCAGCAGCCGACGGCCGGGTGCCGAGGCGAGGATCGCGGCGAGGCCGACGCGCTCGGCCTTGGCGTGGCTGATCTCGCGGATGCTGTCGAGTTCGGCTTCGACGTCGCCCTGGCGCAGGCGGACGAGAACAGCTCGCGCTTCGTCGTCGCGGCCGCGATCGACCAGCCAGCGCGGGCTTTCGGGGAGCACCTGCGCGCCGACCAGCATGCCGATCGCGGGGATGAGGCCGAGCCCGAACATCCAGCGCCACGCGCCGTACGGCGTCAGCACCAGCGCGACGATGCTCGATGCGAGCACGCCGACCATGATCATCACCTGGAACAGCCCCGAATGCGCGCCGCGCTCCTGCGCCGGCGCGATTTCCGAAATATAGACCGGGATGATCGCGGTCGCGATGCCGACGGCGACGCCGAGCACCAGCCGCGAGGCGATCAGCACCGTGACGTCGGGCGACAGCGCCGCGCCGATGATGCCGAGACTGAAGACGATCGCGGCGATCGAGATGACCTTGCGACGACCGATCCGGTCGGCAGCCGAGCCTGCGAACAGCGCGCCGAACAGCGAGCCGAGAAGCGCCGCGCTCACCACCCAGCCGGTCACTGCCGGCGTCATGTGCAGCGCTGGCGCGGCGAACAGCAGCGCGCCCGCGACGACGCCCAGTTCGTAGCCGCGAATGCCGCCGCCCAGCGCGCCGATCGAATAGCTCAGCCGGTCGACGCGCGACGGGGCGGGGGTGCTGTCGGTCATTTGAACCCCTTAATAAGGCGCGACGCGCTCGCCGAGCGGGTCGACCGTCCAGGCCATGCGATCGGCGAGCAGCCCGAGCAATTGCCCCTTGATCGCGGCGTGCGCGGGATCGTTCCACAGGTTGCGTGTCTCGTTCGGGTCTTGGTCGAGATCGTAGAGCTCGCCCGTATCGAGGCTGTGGACCGCGACGAGCTTGTGGCGATCGGTGCGCAGCATCGTCGCCTGCGCGGTCGGGTCGCGGTGCCACGGCATCGCGTTGTAATATTCCGAATAGACGTTGCGGCGTGCCGGGACGGCGGCGTTCGCGTCGCTGAGGAATGGCCAGAGCGAGCTGCCCTGGATGCCCGGATAGCGGTCGAGCCCCGCGGCTTCGAGCAAGGTCGGCGCGAGGTCGAGCAGTTCGACCATCTCGCTTACCGAACGGCCGCCGGGGATCATGCCCGGACAAGACACGATCAACGGCACGCGGATTGCGGGTTCGTAGAAATAGGGGCCCTTCAGATAGATGCCGTGATCGCCGAGCATCTCGCCGTGATCGGACATGAAGATCACGATCGTATCGTCAAGCTGGCCGGTGCGTTCAAGCGCGTCGAGCATGCGGCCGACCTGCTGATCGATCAGGTCGCACATCGCCCAATAGGCGGCGCGGACGAGCTGGTGGTCCTCCGCGCTCATGTCGTCATAGGGGAAGCCGGCATTGCCGCCATAGGCGCCGCGATGATCGATCTGCTGATAAGCCGGCTTGTCGGCGAGCTCGCCGGGCACATAATTGGGTAGCGGGATCGCCTCGAGCCGATCGAGATAGGCCTCCAGCAATTCGGGTGGCGGATCGAACGGGTGGTGCGGATCGAAGATGTTGACTGAGAACAGCCACGGTATCTCGAAGTCGGCGCAGCTTTCGATGAAATCGATCGCCTTCTCCGCACACCAATAGGTCTGGTGCTGATGCGCCGGCATCCCGGCCTCGACATATTTCGAGCCGCGGAACGGCGTGCGCGAATAGCGCGTGCCCTGGTTGCGCAGCCATTCGCCATATTCGTTGGCGGGCCAGTCATGGTCGGGATGGTGCGACCAATGGAATTCGGCATAGCCGTCGTCGATGCGCTGCTCGATCACCGGCGCGACTGCGGCGTTGCACGGCGACAGATGCAGCTTGCCCGACAGGCCGCAGGCGTAACCGGCATCGGCGAACAGCCGTGACACCAGCTTCTCGTCGGCCGGGATATATTGCCCGTTCTGGCGGCAGCGCGTGGTGCGCGGATAGCGGCCGGTGAGGAAGCTCGCGCGGCTCGGCGTGCAGACCGGGCTTTGGCAATAAGCCCGTTCGAACTTGACGCCCTGTGCGGCGAGGCGATCGAGGTTGGGCGTCGAGACGAAGGTGTTACCATAGCAGCCGAGCGTGTCCCAGCGCTGCTGATCGGTGCAGATCCACAGGACGTTGGGTTTCTTCGCGGCCATCACGATTTCCGGGGTTCGGCCGGCGTCGGCGCCGCGCGGCCATAGCCGGCGTCAAGCACGCGGGCGTTGGCGGCGCGAATCTGCCCGGCGTCGGGCTTGAGCAGCGCGCGATCGTAGGTGAACAGGCCGTTGACCTGATGCTCGACATCCTCGAACAGATTGTAGTTCGCCGCGGCGAGCCCGTCCTTTACGATGAAGTCGGTGATCTGCTGCATGTTATAGACGTACTTCTTCGTCATATCGTCGACGCTCTGGGTCAGCACGTTGGGATGCGCGTGCGCCGGATCCCAGACATGGCCGGGGATCGCCAGCGCCAGCGCGCCGAACTCGCCGATCGCGGCGACGCGCTTGCCGATCGCCTGCGGCGCCGGGCCGGGCCAGACCTTGCCGAGATTGTGCATGTCGACGAAATCGCCGCTGTCGCCGGCGCAATCACAGACGTTGATGCCGCTCATCTCGTCGACCAGCCGACTGGCATCCCAACCCTTGACCATCGCCGCGATCCGCGCGCCGTCATATTCGCCCCAGCCTTCGTTGAACGGCGTCCAGATGATCACGCTGGGGTGATTGCGCAGCTGGTCGACCATGCGGCGCAGTTCGGCCTCGAACGCGGTCGCGGCGGCCGCAGGGGGCGGCGGAGAAGGCTCGCGCTGATGCGGCGGCTGGCGGCCGATTGGCGTCGCCGGCATGTCCTGCCAGACCATGATGCCCAGCGTATCGGCATGATAGTACCAGCGATCGGGCTCGACCTTCTGGTGCTTGCGCGCGGTATTGAAGCCCAGGCGCTTGCTCTGTTCGAGATCGAATTTAAGCGCGTCGTCGGTCGCCGCGGTGTAGATGCCGTCGGGCCAGAAACCCTGTTGCAGGTTGCTCAAGGGGAAGGCGCGCTTGCCGTTGAGCACGATGCGCGGATGGCCGTCGATCATGTCGATCCCGATCGAGCGCATGCCGAAATAGCTCTCGACCTCGTCGGCGGCGTCGCCATCGATCAGGCGGACGGTGAGGCGATAGAGGAACGGGGATTCGGGCGACCACAGTTTCGGATTGTCGAGCTTGAGCGCGAAGGCGGCGCCGGCGGTGCCGGTCGCCTTGGCGACCTGACGACCGCCGTCGAATGCGACGACCTCGACGTGCTGGCCCTGGCCGGATGCCGGATGGACGGTGACGTCGAGCGCGCTTGTCGCGAGATCGGGGGTGAGCTCGAGGCGCTCGATATGCGCCGCCGGCGCCGGCTCCATCCACACCGTTTGCCAGATGCCCGAGCTCGGCATGTAATAGAGCGCGCTGTCGGGATTATCGATCGCATCGACATGTTGCTTGCCGATCGGGCGCTGGCCCTTCTCGGTCGGGTCGAATGCGGCGACGATCAGTTCCTGCGGGCCGGTCGGCTTGCCCGATGCGTCGCGGGTCAGTGCGTCGGTCGCGTCGACGGTGAAGCGGTCATAGCCGCCGTCATGCGTGCCGACCTGCTTGCCGTTGACCCAGACTTGCGCGCTCTGGTCGACCGCGTCGAAGTTGATCAGCAGGCGGTTGGCGGTGCCGACGTGCCAGCTTTCGGGAACGACGAAGCGGCGGCGATAGACCATGCGGTCTTCATGCCGCATCACGCCCGACAGCGCGGATTCGACCGGGTAGGGGACCAGGATGCGCTCGGGTAGGTCCTTGCCGACAGGGACGGCATCGCCTTCCTTCGCGGCGGCGAACTGCCAGACGCCGTTCAGATTGACCCAGGCCGCGCGCTTCAATTGCGGGCGGGGATAATCGGGCAGCGGCGCGGTGGACGACACGTCGTCGGTCCACGGCGTCTTGAGCCGCGGCGTCTTCGCCTTCCAGCCGGCTTCGGCGGGCTGCGGCGTGGTGTCGTGCGCGGCGTTGGTCTTCGGCGACGAGGCCCGCTTGCATCCGGTGGTAAGATAGAGCGAGGCACCCGCCGTGCCGGCAGCGCCTGCCTTGAGAAAGTGGCGACGATCCGCAAGCAGTGACTTAGCCGGCAATCCCATTCTCCCGTATTGAAGGGACGGGCAGGGGGCACGGCCAATGCGTTCAGTCATCCAACCCCTCCCTCGCACGTCGTGTTTAGATCGATTCGATATGCGATCGTCGCACAGCTTTCGATCAATGTCAGTATAAATCCTACTTAATGGCGGCCGGGGTCGGTTGGATCATATTGGCTAGCAATAGAGACGACCCTTGCCGTCAACGTGAAAGCTGAAATAGTAAGATATATAAGAATCGAATTCGGGAGATGTCGGATGGCTGGAAATCGCTTGCGGCGCGGAGTGCCCGCGAAATTACTGGCGGCGATCCTCTGCGCTGCCGCACTTGCGACGCCGGCTTCATTGGCGGTTGCGCAGCAGCCTGCGGCGACCTTCACCAATCCGCTGCTCCCGTCCGGCCCCGATCCCTGGGTACTCAAATCGGGCCAGGATTATTATTACATGAGCACGGCGCGCGATCGCATCGTGCTGTGGCGCACCGACAACATCGCTGATCTGCGCGACGCCGAGCGAAAAACGGTGTGGACGCCGCCAGCGACGGGCCCCAACGCGCATAATATCTGGGCGCCCGAACTGCACCGCATCGACGGCAAATGGTTCCTCTATTATTCGGCGACCGCGAGCGGCTTCAGCGACGATGCGCACCGCGGTGTGTTCGTGCTCGAAAACGACAGCGACGATCCATTCGTCGGCGACTGGATCGATCGGGGGCGGCTCGACACCAAATATGCCGGCATCGACGGCACGACGTTCAGCGACCGGGGGCGGCGCTATTTCGTCTATTCGGCCTATGTCGGGCCGGTCAGTGCGCTCGCCATCGCGCCGATGACCAACCCCTGGACGCTGGGAAAGGGTGAGCGGATCATCGCGCGGCCGACCCGATCGTGGGAAAGCGCGGACGGCCGCTCGATACTCGAAGGGCCCGAATTCCTGCGCGGGCCCAAGGGCGATCTGTTTCTCACTTATTCGGCCGGCCCGTGCTGGTCGGACGGCTATGCGCTCGGGCTGCTTCATGCCGCCCCCGGCGCCGATCCGCTCGACCCTCGGGCGTGGACCAAGTCTCCACAATCAGTCCTGCACAGCGGCAACGGCGTCTATGCGACGGGTCACAACGGCTTCTTTACCTCGCCCGACGGCCGCGAAAATTGGATCATCTATCACGCCAATTCGGGGCCGGGGATGAAATGCACGCCCAACCGCGCGCCGCATATCCAGCGCTTCGGCTGGACCAAGGCGGGCTGGCCGGATTTCGGCGCGCCGGTCGCGGAAGCGACACCGCAAAAGCTGCCGTCGGGAACGGTCATCACTCCGGTTCGATGATATTGATCAGATTTATGTTGACGATGCGGTAAGGCGGCATATTGTCGCGTCCGATCGTCCGGCACCTCGCGCCGGACGATCGCCTGTCGCCGGATCAACCGCTCGTGACGAAGCGACGCACCGGACCCGACCGATACGCCGCGAGGCAAGGGAGAGAAGCATGGAACGTCGCGATTTTCTGAAACAGGTGTCGACGGGCGTCCTTGCTTCCGCGTTGGCCGGTAGCGCCGCCTCGGCCGAGCCGATCCAGAAACGCCGGCGTACCGCGCCGCTGGGCGCACCGGTCCCGAAGGCGGCGCCGGGATCGCAGCCCAATGTCGTGATCCTGATCGCCGACCAGGTTCGTGCCGGCCTCACCAAGCGATCGGGCTACAAGTTCGATACGATGCCGACGCTCGACGCGATGGCCGCGCGCGGGGTCGATTTCCAGCGCGCCTATTGCACGATCCCCGCCTGCGTGCCGAGCCGCACGTCGATGCTCACCGGTCGCTGGCCGCAGGCGCACCGGGTGCGAATGAACCTCGATCCCGGCGCGGCGGTGTTCGATCGCGACGTGTTCCAGGTCGCGCACGAGCAGGGCTATCGCACCTCGCTGTGCGGCAAGAACCACACCTATCTGACCAAGGCGAGCGTCGACGTCTGGAACGAATATGGCCATGACGGCGGCCACAAGGCGCCCGGTGCGTCGCGCGACGTCGATGCCTATGAGCGCTGGCTGAAAGGGCTGCATTTCAACGTCGCGCTCGAAGCCGCGCCCTTTCCGCTCGAGACGCAATTGCCGTATCGGATCGTTTCTGACGCGATCGATTTCGTACGGACGAGCAAGGATCAGCCCTTCTTCATGGAGGTCTCGTTTCCCGAGCCGCACGATCCCGAGCAGGTGCCGCATCCTTATTGGGACATGTTCCCGCCCGACCAGATTCCCGAACGCGGTGCGGGGCCCGAGGCGCTCGCGCATCTCGGCTACCGCGCGCAGTGGCTCGATCGGCTGCAAAAGGCAGGCTTTCCCGAGACCGAGAAGGTGTGGCGGCGCTACGTCTCGAACTATCTCGGCGCCTTGCGCATGGTCGACGATCAGATCGGGCGGCTGCTCGATTTCATGGAAAAGGCCGGCGTTCTCGACAACACGATCTTCGTGATGCTCGCCGATCACGGCGATTACGTCATGCAATATGGCCTGGCGCGCAAGGGCGTCGGCCTGCCCGAATGCCTGACGCGCATCCCGATGACCTGGTGGGGCAAGGGCATCAAGCCGCGCCGCGAGGTGACCGAACAGGCGTTCAGTTCGATGGCCGACGTGATGCCGACGATCTGCGAGGCGATGGGCGCCGAAATCCCGATCGGCGTGCAGGGTCGCAGCCTGCTGCCGCTGCTGACCGGCGAGGATTATCCGGCCGAGGAATTCCGCAGCATCGTCAGCCAGGTCGGGCTTGGCGGGCTCTATTACGAAGCGAGCGACAACGTGCCCGTGTCAACGGCCGAAGGCAACGGTGGCTATGACGAACTCGATGGCGTCACCCAGAGCGGCAACGAGCAGATGGTCCGGATGGGTGACTGGAAGCTGATCTACGACATGATGGGCTATGGCCAGCTCTACAACCTCAAAGCCGATCCCTACGAACTGAAGAACCTGTTCAATCAGCCCAGCGTCGCTGCCGATCAGGCGCGACTGATGGCCGAGTTGGCGATGTGGACGATCCGCAACCAGGACAGTCTGCCGACGGGCCCGCAGAATACCAAGTATCACACCAAATGGGCGCGGCCGCACAATTGGTACGCGCCGTATCGCCACGGCACCGCGCCGGTCGCGTACATTCCGTGACGCCGGCCAAGACGTAAAAAGGGAGGGGTTTCGACATGACGGTTTTCAGCTCGCGGCATGATCGTCCGCGCGGACGACGGCGGCTTACCCAGGCGCTGATGGTGGCTGCGATCGCGGGGATGCCGCTGGCGATGGCGGGTGCGCCGGCTTTTGCCGCAACTCCCGTGCCACAGCAGCCGCAGCCGGCCAGCGCGCGGCCCAACATCCTGTTCATCCTGATCGACGACATGGGCTTCGCCGATCTGTCGGTGATGGGCGATCGCAAGGTGGCGACGCCGAACATCGACAAGCTCGCGCGTGACGGCGTGCTGATGACGAAATTCTATGACGCCGCGCCGATCTGTTCGGCTTCGCGCGCGGGGTTCTTCACCGGGCGGTTCCCCGCCGAGATGGGCTTTTTCAGCTTCATCAACAATCACGCCTACAACGCCAAGGTCGGGCAGGTCGACTGGCTCGATCCCAAGGTCCCCAACCTCGCGCGGATGCTCCACGATGCCGGCTACGCCACTGGGCATTTCGGCAAGTGGCACATGGGGGGCGGCCGCGACGTCGGCAACGCGCCGTGGCCCAAGGCTTATGGCTTCGACGAGCAACTGACGACGTTCGAGGGGCTCGGTCCGCGCGTGCTGGTGTCGGACGAGGAACGCGGGCTCGCCGATCAGTCGGCCAAGCTCGGGCAGGGGCCGTTCTTCTATGAGAAGAAGACCTTCCTCACGCAGCTCTATGCGCAAAAGACGCTCGATTTCGTTTCGCGGCACAAGGACAAGCCGTGGTTCGTGCAGCTGTGGCTCAACGACGTCCACGATCCCTGGGCGCCCGACGAATGGGCTGTCGACGCGGTCAAGGGCAAGGGCAAGAACGCCGATGACGACCGCTATCTCGCGACGCTGGTCAAGGCCGACCGGACGCTGGGCGACATGATCGATCGGCTGAAGGACATGGGCGAATATGACAACACGCTGATCGTGCTGACTTCGGACAACGGACCGTCGGCGCTGCAGCGTTACTATAAGGGAGGCGAGACTCCGCCGGGCAGCGTCCAAGACCTGGGCAGCACCGAGACGCTGCGCGGGCGCAAGGGCAGCAATTACGAGGGCGGCATTCGCCAGCCGCTGATCCTGTCCTGGCCAGGCCACATGAAGTCGGGCACGCGCGACGACGTGACGGTGGGGCAGGGCGTCGACCTGATGCCGACGATCGCCGCTGCCGCCGGTGTACAAACGCCTTCCGGAGCCGAAGGCATCAGCCTGATGCCGGTGATGGATGGCCATGAGATCACCCAGCGCCCGACCTTGTTCTGGGCGTTCGGCCGGCCGGGCGCCGCGATGATGCCGCGCGGGCCGTTCGATCCGCACGACCGGGCGCCGCCGCTCGCGGTGCGCGACGGCAATTGGAAGCTGCTCGCTAATGGCGATTACAGCGACGTCCAGCTCTACGATCTCGCCAAGGATCCGACCGAGACGACCAATCTAGCGCCGCAGCAAAAAGCGGTGACCAAGCGGCTGCTCGCCAAGCTGACGGCGTGGCGCAAGAAGTTTCATCAATAGGACGAAGGCGACGGCCGCTTCGGATCATCGGGGCGGCCGCCGACGCGTTGACGAGTATCGAATTGGAGGGGCGTGATGGTTCGGGTTTCGTTGTTGCTGGCAGGGGCCGCGCTGGTGTTGGGAAGTGCGGGAGCGGCAGCGGCGCAGACCGCCGCGCCGCCGCCCAAGAAGCCGGTCAACTCGGCGGTCGATACCGCGGGCTTCACCCGGCCCGGATCGACCGCGGGCGGCGCCGCCTATGTCGGCCCCATCATGACCAAATGGGGCCGCACCGTGACGCCCGAGAATGCGTGGCGCGGCTATCCGCGCCCGCAACTCCAGCGCGATGTCTGGATGAATCTCAACGGCCAGTGGGACTATGCGATCACGCCCGACACTGTGCCGCAACCGGCCAAGATGGATGGCAAGATTCTTGTGCCGTTCGCGGTCGAATCGAAGCTGTCGGGGGTGGCGCGCAAGCTGATGCCCGACGACCGGCTATGGTATAAGCGCAGCTTCACGCTTCCGGCGAACTGGCCGGGCAAGCGCACGCTGCTGCATTTCGGCGCGGTCGACTTCGAGTCCACGGTGCTGATCAACGGTGCGATCGTCGGCAGCCACAAGGGCGGATCCGATCCGTTCACCTTCGACGTCACACGCTATCTGAAGCCCGGCGCGAACGAAATCGTCGTTCAGGTCACCGACCCCACCTCGACCGGCGATCAGCCCCGCGGCAAGCAGACGCTCGAGCCGCGCGGCATCTGGTACACCGCGGTCAGCGGCATCTGGCAGACGGTGTGGCTCGAGCCGGTGGCCGATCTCTACATTCGCGACCTGCGGCTGACGCCCGATATCGACAAGAGCGCGCTCGACGTCGCCGTCGCGCTCAGCGATACCGCGGGCCCCGACGATGCGGTGCGGATCACCGCGCGCGACAAGGGCAAGGTCATCGCGACGACGATCGTCCGCGGCAACCGCGAGACCAGCCTGCCGATCCCGAACGAGCATCTCTGGTCGCCCGACGACCCGCACCTCTACGACCTCACCGCCGAACTGGTGAAGGTGACACCGCCGCAGGGGGCAGGTGACGATCGCAAGGGCCTGCCGCCGATGACCGATCGCGAAACGCAGGCTTATGCCGCGGCCAAGGTGGTCGGCGCGCCGAGCGATACGGTCCAGAGCTATTTCGGGATGCGCAAGATCTCCACGGGCAGGAACCCGGCGACGGGCAAGATGGCGCTGCTGCTCAACAACAAGCCGCTGTTCGAGAACGGCACGCTCGATCAGGGCTGGTGGCCCGAGGGGCTGCTGACCCCGCCGTCCGAGGAAGCGGCGCGCAGCGACATCGAGTTCCTCAAGAAAGCCGGCTTCAACATGCTCAGGAAGCATATCAAGGTCGAGCCGGCACAATATTATCACGACGCCGATCGACTTGGCATCCTGATCTGGCAGGACATGCCGTCGGGCGCGTTCGGCGACCAGGCTGTGCGCCGCCCGAGCACGCACGAGGCGACGATGTCGTCCGAGGCGATGGCCGAATATCAAAGCGAGCTGTCGCGGATGATCGGCGCGCTGCGCAATTTCCCATCGATCGTGATGTGGGTGACCAACAACGAAGGCTGGGGCCAGTACGATGCCAAGACGGCGGGCGGCATCGCCAAGGACATGGACCCCAGCCGGCTGGTCAACACCGCCAGCGGCTGGATGGACGTGCCCGACAGCGGGTCGAGCGTGTTCGACATCCACACCTACGATCCGGTGCCCGTCGCCCCGTCGCCGCACCCCGATCGCCCGATCGTGATCGGCGAATATGGCGGCGTCGGCCTGCCGGTCGAGGGGCATCTGTGGTTCACCGATCGCGATGCGCACATCTATCAGTTCGCCAAGGACAAGGCCGACTACCGCGCCCGCTACAAGACCAAGTTCGACGAGATCGTCCGCCAGGCGAAGGAGCTAGGCCTCGCCGCCTCGGTCTATACCGAAACGAGCGACGTCGAGGGCGAGCTGAACGGCCTGCTGACCTACGATCGCGCGGAATCGAAGCTGCCGGTCGAGGATTTCGCGACGATGGCGAAGCCGCTGTTCGACGACGACAAATGAGCGGGGGCGGCGCACTGCGACGCCGCGAATTGCTCGCGACGCTGCTCGCCGGCACAGTCGCGGTGCCGGCCGCCGCGCAGACGCCCGCAAAGAGACCGCGCAGAGGCGCGCCCAACGTCATCTTCGTCGTCTCCGACCAGCATCGCGCGGGCATGACCAAGGCGGAGGGCTATCCGCTCGACACCAGCCCCGGGCTCGACGCGCTGGCGCGGCGCGGGGTGCGTTTCGAGCACGCTTATGCCACCGCGCCGCTATGCGTGCCGAGCCGTTGCTCCATGCTCACCGGGCGCTGGCCCGAGGCGCATCACGTGCGGATGAATACCGATGCGCGGGACGCCTTCTATTCGCAGGATATCTACGACGTCGCGAAGGCGAGCGGCTATCGCACCGGGCTGGCGGGTAAGAACCACACCTATCGCAAGCAGGGTGATCTCGACTTCTGGCGCGAATATTCGCACGTCTCGGGCTATCAGGGGCCGAATGCCGATCCGCGCTACGCCGAATTCGACGCATGGATGGACAAGCTCGGCGCGGGCAACCTCTCGCTCGAGCCGACGCCGTTTCCGGCTGAGGTGCAATATCCCTATCGTATTGTTTCAGACGCGATCGAGTTCATCGACGCGGCGGGCGATCAGCCCTTCCTCCTCCAGGTCGGCTTTCCCGAACCACACACGCCGCAGCAGGTGCCGCATCCCTATTGGGACATGTTCCCGCCCGATAGCGTGCCGCCACGCGCGGCGGGGCCGGAGGCGCTCGCCAAATTGGGGTTCCAGGCGCGCTGGCTCTATGAGTTCGAGAAGCGCGCCGACGCGCCCGATGAGACATATTGGCGGCGTTACGTGTCGAACTATCTAGGCCAGTTGCGGATGGTCGACGATCAGCTCGTGCGGCTGATCGCGCATCTCGACCGGCGGGGTCTGAGCGACAACACGGTGATCGTCTATATGGCGGATCACGGCGATTATGTGATGGAATACGGGCTCGGCCGCAAAGGCGTCGGCATGCCCGAGGCGCTGATCCGCATTCCGATGGTGTTCGCGGGCGCGGGCGTGAAACCGGGCAAATTCGATCACGTCTTCACCTCCAATGCCGACTTCATGCCGACGATCTGCGAGGCGATCGGCGCCGATATTCCGATCGGCGTACAGGGGCGCAGCCTGTGGCCGCTGCTGCGCGGCGAGGATTATCCGGTGGCGGAGTTCCGCTCGATCTATGCCGGGGTCGGGCTTGGCGGGCTCTATTATGACG
This sequence comes from Sphingomonas sp., assembly GCA_051954635.1. Taxonomy (GTDB): domain Bacteria; phylum Pseudomonadota; class Alphaproteobacteria; order Sphingomonadales; family Sphingomonadaceae; genus Sphingomonas. Next base: position 12,284 of record JBQCHO010000145.1, read on the forward strand.
AGCGCGACGATCTCAGCGGCAAGGGCGACCCACCGGCCGGCGATACGCTCAACAAGGTGACGCAGAGCGGCAACCAGAAGATGGTCCGCATGGGCGAATGGAAGCTGATCTACGACATGATGGGCTACGGCCAGCTTTATCATTTGCCGAGCGATCCGGCGGAACTCGACAATCGCTTCGGGCGGAGTGACGTCGCGGACATCCAGGCCAAGTTGATGGCCGAGCTGACGATGTGGACGATCCGCAATCAGGACAGCCTGCCGACGGGGCCGCAGAACGGCAAGTACCGCACCAAGTGGGCGCGGCCGCACAACTGGTACGCGCCCCATCGCCGTGCCCCGATCGGATCGGCGTTCATTCCCTGAAACATTTCGGGCGAGAGAAGCTCGTCGTTGAAAAAAGCGGCCGCATCGTTTTGAGGCGATGCGGCCGTTCCAGGTTGGGGAGGTGTGGCGGCCCGAAGGCCGCCTGTGTGGATCAGATGCGCATGCGAAGGCCGACCGAATAGGTCGTCTCGTTATATTGCGTATCGTTGTTGATGTGCGTGTATCCCGGGTAGCCGTAATAGGTCGATGAGTGGGCGCGCAAGATGTTGGTGCCGCCGACGTCGATGCGGAATTGCTCGTTGATGTCATAGCCGATGTTGAAATCGAGCCGGCCTTCCGGCCGCGCATAGGTAACCAGCGGCGGGACATGGTAGTTGGCGATATCTTCGGCCGTGATCGGACGAAGGGTCGGCTCGCCGGTCGCGTCGCCCGAGAAGTATTTCGAGCGATAGGTGTAGACCAACCGGCCGCTCAGGCCGAACTTGTCGTACAGCAGGCCCGCGGTGTAATTATATTTCGACACGCCCTGGAGCGGGAAGCCGGCCAACGGATCGTCGCCGCCGACTTTTGAATCGGCGAAGGTGAAGGCGCCTTGGAGGCCGAAGCCGGACAACGCGCCGGGCAGGAAATCGAGGAAGTATTGCGAACTGACCTCGATGCCTTTCAGCGTCGCCTGGCCGACGTTGCGCGGGCGGGAGATCGCGTAATCCTCGTCGCCGATCCGCTCCGGCATCGGACTGTTGATGACGCGATTGGTGATGTCGCGGTAATAGCCGGCGATCGCGATATACCCGCTCTTGAAATAATATTCGAGGGTCGCGTCGTAGCTCTGCGACTTCTGCTCCTTGAGGTCGGGGTTGCCGGCACCGCCGGTGCTCTGGACCAGCGGGTTGTTCGAATGGTTGAGTGTGATCGCTGGATTGAGATCGGCGAAATTCGGCCGGCGGATCGTCTTCGAATAACCTAATCGGAACTGCAGGCCGTTATCGAACTTCAAGCGCGCGGTAACGTCGGGCAGGAAATCGCTGTCGGTGGTCTTGGCGGTTAAGCGGCTGAAGACGCCGTTGTCGGCGACATTGGTGCCGATGGTGCGTTCGGTACGGACGTACCGAACGCCGGCGACACCGTCGAGCGTCACGCTGCTGCCGAGAGGGAGCGAATATTTGCCCTGGAGGTAAGCGGCCAGCGTGTTCTCGGTCGCGTCGAACTGGCGGCCCGGATCGTAATCGGGCCGGCCCGCCGGCAGACCGAAATAGGCGCGTGCGGCGTCGAGCCCCTTTTCCGAGAGCAGGAAGTCGGGGTTGGCGATGTAGAAACGGGTGCCCCCGTTGAGATCGGGCGCCTTCGAACCCAAGGTTAGGTAATTATAGGGCAATCCGCTCTCGTCGACGAGCACCGCATTAGGCGCGCCGGGGGTGCTGCTGGTGCCGTTGGGAAGTGGCTGGTTGAGATTGACCGACTGTTCCTCGACCGAGCGATGCGCGTAGCGCACGCCGGCGGCGAGGTTCGATAGAAAGCCGTCGAAATCATGATCGACGTCACCCTTCACCTGGAACAGCTTGCCCTTGTCCACGGTGAAGTTTTGAATCAGCGCGTTGCGGACGATGAGCGCGTCGCGGCGCGACAGGGCATCGCCGGGGACCGAATATTTGGGCGTTCCGTCGACATCGGTGGTCAAGGTGAGGCTGTCCACATACTGCCCGGTGTCGGCAGTGATGTTCTCGAGATGATATTCGGAGGTCTGATAGGCCGCGTCGAGCACCGCGTGCAGCCCGTCCTGATTGTATTTAAGGCCGCCGGCGATCTGCTTGTTGCGCTGATTGAGATCGCGCGCCTGGGTCGTCTGGTTCGAGACCAGATGATTGAACGTGATGCTGTCGGGCTCGCACAAATGCACCGGCCCGGCGGCAATCTGCGCGTCGGTCAGCGTCCAAGTCTGCGTGGGATTGCCGTTGGCGTCCACGCCGTTCTGGACGACCGGGTTGTTGCCGTTTGACCGCACATAGGTATCGATGCAGCGGTCGCTCAGCGTGACGCTGCCGGGCTCGATCGACGTGCCGGTCGAGAACGGCTGGATGTTGGCGCCGTTGCGGCTGCCGCGATCGCGGAAATAGGTGTAGAAGCCCTCGACATAGGCTTCAAGCGCCGGCGATGCCTTCCATTGCAGCGCGCCGTTCAGCTGCTTCCGTTCGGTAAACCCCTGCTGCGGGAAATTCTGAAGGATGCCGGGGAGCAGCAGCCCCGGCGTGTTGAACGGCGTCGTCGCCGCGCTGCGCCGCTGGAACAGCACGGTTGTCGCGCGATAATAATGCGACTTCGAATAGGTGCCGTTGATCAGCGCGCCGATCTCGCCGATCCCGGTGTCCCAGCGATCGGTGGCGAGGGCGCCGTATTGCGGATCGACACGGTTGACGCGCGTACCGTAATTGGCGCGGCCCGAGAGGACGAAGGTCGGCTTGGTGAAATTGAATGGCTCGTTGAGCTCGAGATCGATGTCGCCGGCGAGCCCGCCCTCGATCAGATCGGCGGTTTGCGACTTGAAGACGTTGACTCGCGACAGTGCTTCGGCCGGCATGTCCTGCAAATCGAAATTGCGTCCGGTGGTGGTGAATACCTCGCGGCCGTTTACCGTGGTCAGCACATCGGGCAGACCGCGGATGCGAACATCGCCCAATTGATTGTTGCGATCGGTGGAGACTTGGACGCCGGGCACGCGCTGCAACGCCGCGGCGGTCGTCGGATCGGGCAGCTTGCCGATGTCGGTCGCGACGATTGCGTCGACGACCTGCACCGAGTCGCGCTTGATGTCGGCAGCACGCTCGAGCGAATGGCGGATACCGGTGACGACGATGTCGTTGCCCGCCTCGCCAGCCTGCGCGTCGTCGACCTGGGTCGGGCTTGCGGCCGTCGCGTCAACCGTCTGGGCCTGCGCACCATCGACCGCGGCGAATGCAAAAGCCGATGCCGCAGCCAATAAATAAACCTGTCGCTTCATAATCCTCCCCTTCTCAGCGCGGTGCTGGACGGCGCCCTCCCGATTTCAGTTGATCGGTCCGGCATGCCGCCCACAAGTTCGTCTGATGAGAGGTCGCCCGATCTAACGTCGTGCGTGCCTCCTTTCGAGTTGCGAAGTGCCTGTCGGCAATCGAACCCCCATCAGCTTGATCGCGACTCTACCGCCTCGTGACTCGAATGCAATATATATAATATGAAAGTATATATGGTATCAATTCTGACCTTTGAGGTTGGTATAGTGCGCGCTGGAAGCGGTGCCAGTCCAAATAGCTCGTGCTGTTCCTAATTGGCAGCAGCCGGTAGCAGCGATCATCTGGTGGGCATGGACGTGCAGCAAGGATTACAGCGAGCGGCGCCGCGCGAGGTCGAGATCAAACTCGATCTGAGCGCGGCGGATGCGGCGATCCTCGAGGCCTCGCTCGAGATCTGGGCAGCCGCCGAACGACGCGCTCAATATTCGGTCTATTTCGACACCGCGGACCGCCGCTTGTTCGCCGCCGGCTTCGCGTTGCGCATTCGGGCGGATCGCGGGCGGTTGATCCAGACGGTGAAGACATTGGCCGATGGCGTGGGCCTGTTCGATCGCGGCGAGTGGGAAGTGCCGGTTGCCCGTTTCCAGCCGGTCCCTGACGATCGCGTCCGTGGCGTGTTGCTCGACGCGCGTCTGATCGACGCGCTGGTCCCGGCATTCGAGATCGAGACGGCACGCCTCTGCTGGGCGATCGGATCGGCTGCGGTTGCGCTGACGATCGACCGTGCGACGATCCGCGCCGGCGAGCGGCAGTCCGGCTTCCACGAGCTCGAGATCGAATTGACGGGTGGCGACCGCGCCGCCGCTTTCGCGCTGCTCGACCAGCTCGACGGCATCGTGCCCCTGCGGGTCGGCGTGTTGAGCAAGGCCGAGCGCGGCTATCGTCTGCTAGGGCCGGCGCTCGCGGCGCACCGTGCCGAGCGGATCGCGCTCGACCCCGCATCGACAGTGCACCAAGCGTTCGGCGTGATCGCGGCTTCATGCATCAAGCAGTACCGGCTCAACGAACAGACGCTGCTCGATCGCCACGATGCCGAGGCGGTGCACCAGGCCCGCGTCGCCCTGCGTCGCTTTCGGTCCGCCTTGGCGATTTTCGATGAGGTGCTCGATCGGCGCGCCCGGGTTTTTGACCGGTCGCTGCGTCGCATCGCTAAGGCGTTGGGCGTCGTTCGCGACCTCGACGTGATGAGCGCGGGTAATGACGCCGCGCAATCTTCGGCGCTGAGCAGCCGGCGTGAACAGGCCTATTTTGCGCTCGCCGAGACCCTCTGCAGGGTCGAAACGCGCGCGCTGTTCGTCGATATCGCCGCCTGGCTTGCGGAGGACACCGGCGGGCGGTCGGGCCCGATCTCAACCTTCGCAGCGGACGCTCTGGAACGGGCACGCCACCGTCTGGCGCGCCGCGCGCGGCATTTCGCGAACCTCGACTCGGCGAAACGGCATCGAGTCCGGATGGCGGCGAAGCGGCTTCATTATGCCGACGACTTCTTTGCCGCGTTGTTCGCCCGCAATCATCGGCGACGACAGGCTCGGTTTTCGCGCGCGCTCGAAAAGCTTCAGGACCGGTTGGGCGTGCTCAACGACCTCACCGTCGCGGCTGACTTGACGAGCACACGTCCTCCCGCCGCCGAAGAAGCTCGGCTGGTGAAGCGCGCCTCACGTATGCTCGACGACGTGTTGCGGACCAAGCCATATTGGCGCTGCGATTGAGCTTTGCCCTCCGTTTCGTCGCGCATAGGATTGCCGCTTGGCGTCCTTGCGAGGAATAATGGCCAGAACTGCACCGAGCGCCGGCGTGCTCATTTTTCGCCGTATATCGGGAGAGCTACAGGTGCTGCTTGCGCATCCGGGTGGCCCTTATTGGCGCCGCAAGACCGTCGGCGCGTGGCAATTGCCCAAGGGGCAGATCGAGTCCGGCGAAGACGCGGCGGCGACCGCGCGGCGCGAGGCGGCGGAGGAATTGGGGATCGCGCTCATTGGCGATCTGATGCCGCTCGGCTCGATCCGCCAGGCCGGCGGCAAGACGGTGCACGCCTTTGCGATCGAGCAGGACGTGGATTGCGCGGCGATCGTCAGCAATCGCTTCGAGCTCGAATGGCCGCCCGGCAGCGGCCGGATCGAAACCTTTCCAGAGATCGATGCCGCGCGCTGGATGCCGCTCGCCGAGGCGAGGGCGATGATGCTCGCCAGTCAGCGCCCGCTAATCGATCGGCTCGAAGCGCTGCTCGCCTGGTCCGCCTAGCGCACGTCGGCCGCCGACGCCGCAGTCGGCGCGGACGGCGGGAGCGCCAGATGCATCGATCCGACCGCGACGCCGAGCAACATCAGCCCCGACATGCCGACCTCGATCCGGTGCCTGCGTTGCCGCCGATAGGGAGGCGCGACGAGGCGATCAGGCCGACGCATGGGTCTGACAGTGCCGGCCGAACGGGCGCGAGATGTCGCTGATCGCTCCGGCGACCTCTTCCTTGTCCGGATCGTAGCGAGCGGCGTCGCCGAGCGACATTATTCCCAGCAAATGGCCGTGTTCGGAACAGACCGGCATGCGCCTGATCTGCTCTGCGCGCATCCGATCGACAACGCTATCCAGATCGTCCTCGGGATCGCAGGCCAGCACGGGAAACGACATGATCGCGGAGACGGGTTCCTCCCTCGATATGCTCTTGGCGACCGCGCGCACAACGATGTCGCGATCGGTTAGAATGCCCACCACCTTGTCGTGCTCGACGACCGGCACCGCGCCGATGTCGAACCGCAGCATCTGATCGGCGGCTTCGGCGATGCTGGTGCCGGGGGCGACGGCGTGCGTCGACCGGCTCATGATCTTGCGAATCCTCACGAGGCTGTCCTGCTGGGGGGCGATGGCGAGCAGGATGCCGAAGGAGCGTCGGTCGCGGAATCAGGACTTGCCCGGATAGCCCCATGCCAGCGCGATCGTCGCGGCGAGCACGAGCGTGCTGGGCACCAGCGATATCGCAGCGGCAAGGCCGCGGCGGCCGGCATAAGCCAGCGTCACCCCGATCTTGACCAGCATGTTGACGACGACGGTGCCGGCGATTGCCATCGCGGCGATATCGGCGGCGATCGCCGCATCCGGCAAGCCGCCCGCGGTGATGATCGAGGTATCGACATCCGCGGCGCCGACCAGAAACAACGAGAGCGCGATACCGCTGCTGCCGAACCGCGCCTGGGCCCAGCGCGTGGCGATCGCGGCGGCGGCGACGAACGCCATGAAGCTCAACGCCGGCAGCAGCGCGACCGGATTGCCCGGCGGTGTCGCCGCACCGTCGCCACGCGCGCGCCAATAGAACCAGAGCGCCGTCGCCGCCTGGACGATCAGCGCCGGTGCGATCAGCGCAGCAAAAGGGATGAAGAGCCGCCCGGCGAGGACGATGACGAGTAACAGCACGCGCCCGTACATCACCGCGCTGGCGAGCGCGATCCCGGCGGTGGCGGTCGGATCTGGCGCCCCAGCCCGCAGGCGCTGGGCGAGTGACTGGGTGACGGCGGTCGACGAATAGGCGCCGCCGATCAGCGCGGTCGCGATTGTGCCGTGGCGCGTGCCGAACACGCGGTTGGCGGCATAGCCGGCGAACGCGAAGCCGGTGATGAGGACGACGACCAGCCACAGCCGCTCGGGGTTCCACGCTTGATAGGGCCCCATCGGGCGGTCGGGCAGGAACGGCAGCACCGCAAGCGCGATCACGGCGAAGCGCGCCAGCGCCTTGATGTCGTGATCGTCCATTCGCGCCACGAAGCCGTGGATGCTCTCACGCAGCGCAAGAATCAGGACGGCCAGCGCCGCGGCAGCGAGCGCCGGCCCGACCACGCCGATCCCGGCGAGAAAGCCGATCGCCAGCACGAGGACACCGGTGATCGCATTGGTTGCATCGAGCTGTTCGCGGGCCGTGCGGTCATAGCCGATCGCGATAATTGCCGCCGTCGCGATCACGACAGCGCCGCCAGTGATCGACTGACCCGCCGCCGCCGCGACCCCTGCGACCCCGCCGAGCAAGCCGATCAAGGTGATCGTACGCACCCCGGCGACACGCATTCCCTCGCCGCGATTACGCTGCGACCAGCCGCGCTCGATCCCGGCAAGGCCGCCGGCCGCCAGCGCGGCGCCCAGACGGATGGCGAGTTGGCCCGGCTCCATAGTCTTTGCGCGTCCTCCTAACCCACAGAAAGAATGATGTGCCGCGCGCGGTCGTGCTGCTTCGATACGTAGTTTGCCTGATGCGACCGTCAGCGATCCGCCGTTGCGCGGGCCCCCGAACATACGGCAGACAAGCGCCATGACCGCCAAAGGGTGGCGCGATCGGCTCGCGCGCAATCCGTTGCAGAAGCTCGGCCCCGGCCTGATCACCGGGGTTGCGGACGACGACCCCAGCGGCATCGCCACCTATTCGCAGGCCGGCGCGCAATTCGGCCTCAACATGCTGTGGACGATGCCGCTCTGCTATCCGCTGATGTCGGCGGTGCAATTGACCTGCGCGCGGATCGGTCGGGTGACGGGCAGGGGCCTCGCGGCGAATATGCGCGCGATCTATCCGCCTGCGTTGGTTCGCGCGTTGGTGTTGCTGCTGCTCTTCGCCAACACGCTCAACATCGCTGCCGACGTGGCTGCGATGGGTGAATCGGCGGAGCTCGTGACCGGCATCGACCGACACGTTGCGACACCTGCATTCGTGTTGATTACGCTCGGGCTACAGATCTTCGTGCCCTATCATCGCTATGTCGCATATCTGAAGTGGCTGACCGCTTCGCTGCTCGCTTATGCCGCGGTGTTGTTCACCGTGCATGTGCCGT
>JBQCHO010000146.1:0-4075 GCA_051954635.1 Sphingomonas sp.
CGGGATCGGCGGCGAGCGCGGTGCGATAGTCGCGCTGCGCACGGTCCTGCTGACCGATCAAGTCATAGGCAAGCCCGCGCTCGGCGGCGAAGCCGGTCATGTCGGCGCCCATCGCTTCGGCCTGCTGGAACAGCCGCAGCGCCTCGCCCGGGCGCTCCATATGGACGAGCACCGCCGCCTCGTCCCCCTTGATGCGGCCGTCATGCGGGCGCACCGCCTCGGCGCGACTGAGCAGCACCGCCGCCGCGGCGGGATCGCCGAGTTTCAAGGTCAGCTCGCCCGCCTTGGTCAGCGCATCGGCGTTCTTCGGGTCGGTGCCGATGATCCGCATCTGCTCGCCGAGCGCGTCGGCGTCCGGCGTCGGCGGCGCAACCATCAGTGAATTGGTGCCGGTGTGCGCCACTTGCGCGGCGGCAGGCGTGGCAAGCGCACACAGTGCGGCCGCGAGAGCGTAACGGCCGATTTGAGGATGGGTCTTCATGGATGAATTAGACTTAGACCCGATCGAGGCTGAACGCGCCATGGACGATTTTCCCGCCCACGACGGAGCGACGCGCGCCGGCGACGAACCGGCGCGCGCGTCCCTTACTGGTTGTTCTGGCGGTGCAGGAAGCGCGGGATGTCGAGCGGATCCTTGTCGTCGCCGTCATCCTCGTCGCGCGCCGCGCCGCGGGTGACGTTCGACATGCGCTCGAACAGCGTTCCGCCGAGCTTGACGCGCGGGGCGGGCGCAGCTTCCTTGGTAGGCTCGGGCGCTTCCTCCGTCGCCGATCCGGCCGAAAGCCAGCGGCGGCGTGCGGCATTGGCAGATGGCGGTGGCGGCAAATCATCGCCGAACACCTTCGGCGCGGGGGCCGCTTCGGCCTCGACCTCGGGAACCATCGTGTCGCTGCCGAGAACCAGCTCGTCCTCGTCCGCTGCGTTGTCCTCGGCAGGCGCAGCGGCCTGGGCGACCGGCTCTTCCGGTGCAGGCATCTCGGCGGACGCCGGCTCCTCGGCGACCGGCGCGGCCTCTTCCTCGGCTGCCGGCTCGGGCTCGGCGACCGGCGCCACGACCGGCGCGGGCGCCTTGCGCGGCGCGGCGAACGAGAAGGCGCGGGTCGGCTCGGCCGGCATCGCCTGGCCGGCGACGCCGGCGTCGATCCCGGTGGCGACCACCGAGACGCGAATCTTGCCTTCGAGATCGGGGTTGAACGCCGAACCCCAGATGATGTTGGCGTCCGGATCGACCAGCTCGCGGATGTGGTTCGCGGCTTCGTCGACCTCGAGCAGGCGCATGTCCTCGCCGCCGGTGATCGAGACGATCACGCCCTTGGCGCCCTGCATCGACACGCCGTCGAGCAGCGGGTTGGCGATCGCCTTCTGCGCCGCCTCGATCGCGCGGGCGTCGCCATCGGCTTCGCCGGTGCCCATCATCGCCTTGCCCATCTCCTGCATCACGCTGCGGACGTCGGCGAAGTCGAGGTTGATGAGGCCGGGCATGACCATCAGGTCGGTGATGCCGCGCACGCCCTGCTGCAGCACCTCGTCGGCCATCTGGAACGCTTCCTTGAAGGTCGTGTTCGCGTTGGCGATCAGGAACAGGTTCTGGTTGGGGATGACGATCAGCGTATCGACGAACTTCTGCAGCTCCTCGATACCCGCCTCGGCCGATTTGGCGCGACGGCTGCCTTCGAACGAGAACGGCTTGGTGACGACGCCGACGGTCAGGATGCCCATGTCGCGCGCGGCCTTGGCGATGACGGGAGCCGCACCGGTGCCGGTGCCGCCGCCCATGCCCGCGGCGATGAAGCACATGTGCGCGCCTTCGAGGCTCTTGACGACTTGGTCGATCGTCTCTTCGGCGGCGGCGCGGCCGATCTCGGGACGCGAGCCGGCGCCGAGGCCCGGCGTGATCTTGGCACCGAGCTGGATGCGCTGCGGCGCGGTCGACTGCTTCAGCGCCTGCGCGTCGGTGTTGGCGACGAGGAACTCGACCCCCTGCACTTCGGCCCGCATCATGTTGGAGATCGCATTGCCGCCGGCGCCGCCGACGCCGATCACGGTGATCCGGGGCGTCAATTCGTCGACGTCCGGTGCCAGAAATTCGATGCTCATCGCCCTGTCTCCGCCCTGCCCCTCGAATACGCAGGGGCTGCTACTGAAAATATGCTCGCTTTTGCACGATGGCCCGGGCTGGTTAAAGACCAAATCAGGTCGGCGCGCCATAATTCCTTAATAATTCGCTTTCACCGCCGAAACGAACCGCTTGATCGCGCCAAATCCGCTCGGGCGATGGACTGTCTGATCGACCCGCGCCGCCATCCGCAGGTCCACCGGGTTCGACGCGGCATAATAAACCAGCCCCGAGAGCGTCGCGAAAGCCGGTCCCGAATGCGCTTCGGGCAGCGCGGTCAATCCGCGCGGTCGGCCGATGCGCACGGCACGGCCCAGCGACTGCTGGAAGTAATCGGCGATGCCGTTCAACTCCGCACCGCCGCCGGTCAGCACGATCTGGCGGCCGACCGGCCCTTCGAAGCCGAGTTCCTTGAGCGCGGTCTGGATCTGGCCGGTCAGATGTTCGAGCCGCTGGCGGATCACGCCGATCAGCTGTGCGCGGGTGATGCGGTTGCCCTCGGTCGCGTCGTCCTCGGCGATCGGCTTGACCTCGATCATGTCGTGGTTGTCGCGCGGGCTCATGTTCGCCGAGCCGTGGAAACACTTCATTCGCTCGGCCTGCGCACGGCGCGTGCCGAAGGCGGAGGCGATGTCGTCGGTGATGTCGGCCGCGCCATAGGGGATCGAGGTCAGCCCCACGAGCATCCCGCCGGCAAACAGCGAGACGTTGGTGATGCCCGCGCCGAGCTCGACCAGCGCGACACCGAGTTCGCGCTCCTCATCGCTCAAACAGGCAAGGCCGGTGGCGACCGGGGCGGCAATGATCGACTTGACCTCGAGATGCGCGCTGCGGACGCACAGATCGAGATTGCGCACCGGCGAACCGTCAGCGGCGACGACATGGATGTGGACGCCAAGCCGGTCGGCGTGAAGGCCGAGCGGCTTCTTGACCCCGGTCAGGCCATCCAAGGTGTAGAGCGTCGGCTGCGCGTGAAGCACCATGCGGCCGGCGGGATCGATCGACTCGCGCCCGGCCTGTAGCAGCTCGTCGATGTCCGCTTGCTCGATACGGTGCCCGCCGAGCTCGACCTCGACCGAAGCGACGTCGGAAACAAGGCCGCCCGCCGAGAAGCTAACCCAGACATTCTCGATATTGGTGCCGGCGATCCGCTCGGCCTGCTCGACCGCCTCACGCACCGCGAGCTCGGTCGCGCCCATGTCGGCGATGTAGCCGCGCTTGACGCCGCGGCTCTCGCGCTGGCCGGTGCCGAGCACGATCAGCTCGCCGCCATCGCCCTTCTGCGCGATCATCGCCGAGACCTTGGAGGACCCGATGTCGAGCGCGGTGATCAATCCTTCGGGTGCTGCCTTGGCCATCCCCTTGTTACCCCTGTTCGATGCCGCCGGCCGCCATGCCGCGACGCCCTGTCACGCCATCATACACGCTTGGTTCGCCATGTGAATCCTCGCTGACGTCATGACTCTCCATCACGTCACCTTTTTTCGCGACCAGCTTGGTCGGGTCGCGGAGATCGAACCGGCTGAAGCCGCGGCCGAGCAGGCGATCGCGCCCGTCCATCTCGGCGAACTTGACCAATGCGGCGGAGGCATTCTCCTCGGGCAGTTCGAGCGTCTCGCCGCTGTCGAAGGTCAGGTTCCAGCGGCGATCGCCGACCCAGGTCGCCGCGCGGACCCGCGGGCGCAGCGCCGGCGCGGCTTCGAGCAGCGCCTGATAGGCCGGCTCCTGCGTGTTGGCATGGGGACCGATCACCAGCGGCAGATTGGGCATCGCGTTCGGCGACACGTCGGACAGGAGCACCCCCGAGGCGTCGATCAGCATCAACCGGCCATTATCCTGCCAGACCGCGGCAGGGGTCCGCTCGTCGATATGGATGAGCAGCATGTTGGGCAGGCGGCGCGAGACGTGCGCGTCCTTGATCCAGCCATATTGGAGAAGCTGCTGGCGCACGTCTTCCAG
>JBQCHO010000147.1:0-14284 GCA_051954635.1 Sphingomonas sp.
CCCCCCCCCCCCCCCGCCGGCGGCGGGGGGGGGCGGGGGGGCCCGCCGCGTGGGCCGCCGTCGTGCCTTACCCCCCCCCCCCCCCCCCGGCGCCCCCCCGCCCCCCCCCGGGGTGGTATGGAACAGTCAGGCGCTCGGCGTGGCGGGTGAGGGCGCCGGCGCCGGCACCGGATCGCCCTTGCGGCGCACTCCCGCCAAACCATCCGGAATCGGCTTCACCGCCACCGGCGGCGTCACGATCGCGGGTTTCGCCAGCACCGGCTCGCGCTTCATACATTGGCTGGCATCGGCGCGCTTGAAGGTGTCGCAGTTCCACAGCGCCTTGTCGTAGCCATTGGTCTTGTCGCGCAGATAGCTGAACGCCATCGTCTGGATCTGCGCCGGCGTCACTGCGGCGGTGGCGGGGGTCGCGGCCTTGGTCGGCCACGCCATGAATTTGCAATAGGGCCGCGAGCCGCATGAGGCGGCCGCGAGCGCGGGCAGGCTGTCGGGCGACCATTTGGGGTCGAGCGCCACGAAGAACGTGTCGGGCGCGCCGGCGAGTGGGCTCGGCAGGCCGCCATTGGCGATCGCCACGGCGTCGAGCGGGATCGCGGTGTCGCCGGGAAACGAACCGTCGGCGGCATGCGCGGGCGAGAGCGGGGCGAGCAGGGCGAGCACCGGCTCCGCGTCATCGGGGTGGCGGTTGAAGGCGGGGGGCGTGCCCCACCAGCCGGTCCAGCGGAAGAACAGGTGGGTGCCGACGCGCGCGATCTTGTCAAGACTCGCGCTCCAATAAGGGACGACCCAGTCGGTATGGTAGTGCGTCGCGTAGCCGACGACCTTGTCGACCGCGCCGTTCAGTTCCTTTTCGGCGACGTCGCGGGCGCGGGACCAGGCGGCATCGCTGGGTTTCCAGCGATCGAGCGCGCCATCGCAGGCGAAGGTGAACTGGCAGCCGGTCGAGCGATCCGAGCCCTGGAAGACGACACCGCAGACGGTCTTGGGGAAAGCAGGGTGGCGCAGGCGGTTGAGCACGACCTGCGCGACCGCCTTCTCGCCGGTGGTGTCGTCGCCGGCCTCGTAGATTTCGGCCGCCGCGAGGCAGTCGATCGCGCGCTGCTGGTCGGCCTCGGCGCCGGTGAGGTGGAACGGGCGCGCTGCCGGATTGGGGCCATCGGCGAACGGCACGTCGTCATTGTAGGCGCGCGCCTGATCGGGGGTGAGGTCGACCAGCTTGAGCGGCTCGACCGGCGGCAGCTCGGCGGGCGGGACGATGTGCTGCTTGGGCACGCGCCGCGCGGCGATCTTTGCCGGCGGCGGCGCGAGGACCAGGATCGCGAGCGGCACCGCGATCGCCACCAGCGCGATCGCGGCGAGCAACAGGCGCATCACGGGCGTCGCGCGCAGCGTGTCGGGCGCGGGCGCCGCCTCGGTCAGCGTCTGCTGCATGAGCCTGGGGCTCAGGCCTCGGGCAGGAAGTCCGGCACCGACAGATAACGCTCGCCGGTATCGTAGTTGAAGCCGAGCACGCGCCAGCCCTTGGGCAGATCGGCGAGCTTCTGCCTGATCGCCGCCAGCGTCGCGCCCGAGGAGATGCCGACCAGCATCCCTTCCTCGCGCGCCGAGCGGCGGGCCATGTCCTTGGCGTCGTCGGCGGAGACCTTGATCGCGCCGTCGATCACGTCGGTGTGCAGGTTGGCGGGGATGAAGCCCGCGCCGATGCCCTGGATCGGGTGAGGCCCCGGCTGGCCGCCCGAGATCACCGGCGAGGCCTCGGGCTCGACGGCATAGACCTTGAGGTCGGGCCATTCCTGCTTGAGGATTTCCGCCACACCGGTGATGTGCCCGCCGGTGCCGACGCCGGTGATGAGAACGTCGAGCGGCGTATCGCGGAAGTCCTCGAGGATTTCCTGCGCGGTGGTGCGGCGGTGCACGTCGACATTCGCCTGGTTCTCGAACTGCTGCGGCATCCAGGCGCCGTCGGTCGCCTCGACGAGCTCCAGCGCGCGCTCGATCGCGCCCTTCATGCCCTTTTCCTTGGGCGTCAGGTCGAAGGTGGCGCCATAGGCCAGCATCAGCCGGCGGCGCTCGATCGACATGCTCTCGGGCATGACGAGGATCAGCTTGTAGCCCTTGACCGCGGCAACCATCGCAAGACCGATGCCGGTGTTGCCGCTGGTCGGCTCGATGATCGTGCCGCCGGGCTTGAGCTTGCCCGAGTCCTCGGCTGCCTCGATCATCGCCAGCGCGATGCGGTCCTTGATCGAGCCGCCGGGGTTCGAGCGTTCGGACTTGATCCAGACGTTCGCGTCGGGGAACAGCTTCTTGACGCGGACGTGCGGCGTGCCCCCGATCGTCTCGAGGATGGTGTCGACCTTCATGGCTGCGTCGCTCCCTTTTCCGGTTCGAGGTTGAGGATGTCGGGCGGGGTGAAGGTCTTTGCAAGCCTGAGCTCGGGAAACAGCCGCGACCACATCACAACGATCACCATCGCGGCGACCCCGCCGAAGCACACCGCGCCGACGGGGCCGAGCAGCGAGGCCATGAGCCCGGTTTCGGCCTCACCGAGCTCGTTCGAGGCCGAGATCGTGAGCTGCGACACAGCGCCGACGCGCCCGCGCATCTCGTCTGGCGTGTGGAGCTGGATCAGTGACTGGCGGACATAGACCGAGACCATGTCGGCCGCGCCCGCGACGATCAACGCGAACACGCTCAAGGGGAACCAGGTCGACAGGCCGAAGGTGAGGATCGCGGCGGCGAACAGCAGCACCGCGCCGAGCATCTTGACGCCGACATCGGTCTTCATTGGCCGGATCGAGAACCACAGCGACCCCGCCGCGGCACCGATCCCCATACCCGCCGCGAGCAGCCCGAGCCCCTTGGCGCCGACATGGAGGATGTCGCGCGCATAGACCGGCAGCAGCGCGGTCGCGCCGGCGAGCAGCACGACGAACAGGTCGAGCGTGATTGCGGCGAGGACGAGGCGGTTGTTGCGGACATAGGCGAAACCGTCGACGATGCGTTGCAGTGGTGCGCGGTGCTTCTGGACGGGCGGCTGCGGCACCTTGCCGATCAGGAACATCAGGCCGGTGGCGAGGGCGAGCAACACTGACAGCGTGGCGTACGCGACATCGGGATGGATCGCATAGAGCACGCCGCCGACGCTGGGCCCCGCGATCGTGCCAACCTGCCACGCGATCGAACTCACCGCGATCGCGGTCGGCAGGCTTTCCTTGGGCACCAGATTGGGGGCGAGCGCCGAATAGGCTGGCCCCGAAAACGCGCGCGCGACGCCGACGAAGCCGGCGGCGAGGAACAGGAAGGGGAGCGTGAGGTCGTTCGCCCAAGTCAGCAGGCCTAGCATCGCGGCGTTGGCGGTGAGCAGCGCCGAAGTGCCGCGCACGATCCAGCGCCGGTCGAACGTGTCGGCGATCAGCCCGACGATGGGGGTCAGGAGAAAAAGCGGCACGAACTGCACCAGCCCGATCATCCCGAGAAAGAAGGCCGATTGCTTGATGTCGTGCGTCTGCCGCGCGAGGCCATAGACCTGCCAGCCGATGATGATTCCCTGAGCGCTGATCGCGATCGTGCCGGCGAGGCGCGACAGGAAATAAGCGCGGAAATTGGCGATGCGTAGCGGGTGGAGCGGTTCGGCCATGTGGCACGGGCTTTAAGGCGGGGAAGGGCCGCGCCGCAATATGCGAAAGCTAGGGCAAGAAGATAGTGAGCCTATCGGCCGGGGCCACGAGCTAATCGATGGAGTCCTCGATATAACAGCAAAGGGCGGCGCCGATGTGGCGCCGCCCTTTGCTGCATCCGGTAGGCTGCCACGCCGTCAGACGATGGCGACTTCGCCGCCCTCGCTGCCCGACGTGGCGAGTCTTCGGATTGCCTGCAGCAATCCGAAGCCGCCCGCGCCTTAGCGCTTCGAGAACTGGAAGCTGCGGCGGGCCTTGGCCTTGCCGTACTTCTTGCGCTCGACTGCGCGGCTGTCGCGGGTCAGGAAGCCCGCCGCCTTGACGGCGCCGCGCAGCGCCGGCTCGTAGCGGGTCAGCGCCTGGCTGATGCCGTGCTTGACCGCACCGGCCTGGCCCGAGAGGCCGCCGCCCTTGACGGTGCAGACGACGTCATACTGACCCTCGCGCCCGGCGACGCCGAACACCTGGTTGATGACGAGGCGCAGCGTCGGGCGCGCGAAATAGACTTCCTGGTCGCGGCCGTTGACCGTGATCTTGCCCGATCCCGGCTTCAGCCAGACGCGCGCGACGGCATCCTTGCGGCGGCCGGTGGCGTAGGCGCGGCCCTGCTTGTCGAGCTGCTGCTCGCGAAGCGGGGTGGTCGGCTGCGTGGCGACCGGCGCCTCGGCGGCGGGGGCGTCGGCGGTCGGCGCGGCGGCCGGCTGGCCGGCGGCGATGCTGCCGAGATCGGAAAGCGATTGACGATTGTCGGACATCAGTTGCCCACCTTGTTCTTGCGGTTCATCGACGCGATGTCGAGCACTTCGGGGTTCTGCGCGGCGTGCGGATGCTCGCTGCCGGCGAAGATGCGCAGCGAGCGCATCTGGGCGCGGCCGAGCGGCCCGCGCGGGATCATCCGCTCGATCGCCTTTTCGAGCACGCGCTCGGGGAACTTGCCGTCGAGGATCTTGTCCGCGGTCACGCCCTTGATACCGCCAGCATAGCCGGTGTGGCGGTAATAGATCTTGTCCTTCAGCTTGTTGCCGGTGAACTTGACCTTGTCGGCGTTGATCACGATGACATTGTCACCGCAATCGACGTGCGGGGTGTAGCTCGGCTTGTGCTTGCCGCGCAGGACGTTGGCGATAATCGTCGCCGCGCGACCGACCACCAGGCCGTCGGCATCGACGATGTGCCACTTCTTCTCCACCTCGTGCGGCTTGGCCGACTTGGTGGTCTTCATCAGCGCCTTCATGGGGCTTGGACCTTTGCTTGCGTTTGAAACGAGCGACGCCGCCCGTGAGGAGCGGCGTGAACGCGCGCCCTATCGTCGATCGGGGCGCGCGAGTCAAGGGAATGGGCGGGTTAGCGAGCGGGTATCAGGATACCGGCGTGAGCGTCACACGGGTGTCGGCGGTGATCGTCTCAGGGCCGATTGCCGCCGCCATATGATCGTGGGTCGCCATGACGAGCCCGGTGGCGGGGTCGATCGTCCGGTCGCGATCGGCGGTGACATGGGCGCTGCCGCCAGCCGCCTGCGCCTCGCCGGCCGCGGTGGCGTGGAGTGTAAGGCGGCCGTCGGCCCCGCGCGTTACGTGCTGGTCGCCGGTGAGCGTCGCGCCCGGCGGCAGGGGTGGCCGCGCGCGGACCGAGATCGGCTGGGTCGATCCGGGGGCGAGCGTCGCATCGGCCCCGGCGACGAGCGGCGCGACCAGCGAGCCGAGCATCGCCATGCGCTGGGGCGCGGGCAAGGTCCGGAGGGCAGCGGCGAAACGTCCGGCGCGGACGCGCTTGCCATCGTCGCCCGGCAGCGCGGCGATCGCGTCGCACAACGCGGTCCATGTCGCTTCGGGGTCGTCGATCGACGTGACGGCGCCGGCGGCATCGAGATGCAGGACGATCGGGCGGTCGACAAGGCTTGCCATCGCGGTCTGGAACATCGCCGCCATGTCGTCGCCGGCGTCGGTCGCCGCGCGCTCGAAGCGGATCGTGGCGCGGAAGCCTTCGCGCTCGCGGGTGAACGTGATGCGACGACGCGATTCGAAATGCAGCGTCCGCCCGCCGATCACGCGATCCTCGCGCGAGACATAAGCCAGCGGCTCGTCGAGCGGGGGATTGAAACGAACGGGCGCCGCAGCGAGCGCCAATACCTCAAGCATCGGTTTCGGCTTCGATCCAGGCGACGACGCGATCGTCGGCGGCGACGTTCCACCAGGTGATCGCGGGCAGGTCGTAGCTGTGCAACGCCGCGATCCGCGCGGCGAGGAACGGCGCGAGCGCGGAGCGCGTCTTGAACAGCCCGACGAATTCGGGCTCGGCGACGACCTTGCCTTCCCACGCGAAGATCGATTCGGTCGCGCTGAGATTGGCGCAGGCGGCCAGCCGTGCGGTCACCACCGTCTCGGCGATGCGCTCGGCCTCGGCGCGGTCGGCGAAGGTCGCGCGGACGAGGGCGATCGCGTTCATGCGCGGCGGCGGCCGACCGCGTGCGCGGCGATCACCGCGGCAATCAGCGTCAGCGCGGCGTTCAACTGGTGTGCGACGGCGATGACGATCTCGACCCCGCTCATCAGCGTCGAGATGCCGAGCACGATCTGCAAGCCGACGAAGCCGATCACCGCATACCCTTGCCGCACCGCCCCGGCCTGGACCGCGCGCAGACCGAGCAAGACCAGGCCGGCGGCGGCGACGAAGGCGAACCAGCGGTGGACGAACTGCACGACGATCGGATTGTCGACGACATTGGTCCAGGCGGGTTGCAGCATTGGCACGCCGGCGGGAAACAGCGTGTCGCCCATCAGCGGCCAGCTCGAAAAGGCGTAGCCCGCGTTCAGCCCGGCGGTGAAGGCGCCGAGCGTGATCTGGACGAACAGCAGCAGGATTGCGATCGCGCCGAGCGCGCGCAGCCGCGCCGGCCGCGCGATCGGGTTACCGGCAAGCGCGTAGAGGTCCATCGCGGTCCATACCGTGCCGGCGAGGATGAACAGCGCGGTGACGAGGTGCACCGCGAGCCGGATGTGGCTGACGTCGGTGCGGACCGCGAGGCCCGACGAGACCATCCACCAGCCGATCGCCCCCTGCAGGCCGCCCAGCGCGAGGATCGCGGTCAGCCGCCAACCATAGCCTTTTGGGATCTGCCGCCGCGCGGCGAACCAGATCAGCGGCAGCGCGAAAGCGAAACCGATCAACCGTCCCCAAAGCCGGTGGAGATATTCCCAGAAGAAGATCGCTTTGAACCCGGCGAGGTCCATGTTGCGGTTGATCTCGGTATATTCGGGGATGCGTTTGTAATGATCGAACTCGGCGACCCACTGCGCATGCGTCAGCGGCGGGATGATCCCGCTGATCGGATCCCATTCAGTGATCGACAGCCCCGATTCGGTCAGCCGCGTGATCCCGCCGAGCACGACCATGCCGACGATCATGCCGGCGACGAACAACAGCCAATGGGCAATCGCACGAGGACGAGCGCGGCCGGGAAGCGAGGTTTGCTGCAGCATCGGGCGCGGTTCTAGCGCAGCCGTGCCCCGCCGCCAATCGGCGATCCGATCGCTGCAAATGATATATTGTAACGTTGCGGGGTGCATGCCATATGGCGCGCGGCATGACGGCGCTGGCACATTCCCGAGTCTCGCATTGGGTGGACACGCGGTTCGATCGGTTCGCGATCGGGCTGTCGGGGCTGTGCGCGGTGCATTGCGTGGCGAGCGCGGTGTTCCTCGCCTTCATGGCGTCGGTCGGCGCGGCGCTGCTCAATCCGCTGTGGCACGAGATCGGGCTGTCGTTCGCGATCCTGTTCGGCATCGTCGCCTTGGGCCGCGGTTTTCTGTCGCACGGTTATGCCATGCCGCTTTTCTTCGGCTCGTTCGGGCTCGGCATGATGGCAGGCGCGGTCAGCCTGCCGCACGATGGCGGGATGGAGACGATCTACACGGTGATGGGCGTCGCGCTGCTCGCGCTCGGCCACGATCTCAACCGCCGCGCCACCCACTGATGCTTGCCGCGCCGGCGCGCGCGTCCTAAATTCCCGCCATGGCTGCGCATCGACACGATCATCACGAGCCCAAGGGCAAGGCGCTGACCCGCGCCGCGCAGACGACGCTCGAGAAATCGGGCGAGCAATGGACCGCGATGCGCGCCAGCGTGTTCGAAGCGCTCGCCGGGTTCGACAAGCCGGCCTCCGCCTACGACATCGCCGAGGCGGTCTCGAAAGCGGAAGACCGCCGCGTCGCCGCCAACAGCGTCTATCGCATCCTCGACCTGTTCGTCGGCGCCAACCTCGCGCGGCGCGTCGAGAGCTCGAACGCC
Source organism: Sphingomonas sp. (assembly GCA_051954635.1). Lineage (GTDB taxonomy): Bacteria > Pseudomonadota > Alphaproteobacteria > Sphingomonadales > Sphingomonadaceae > Sphingomonas. The sequence goes on from JBQCHO010000147.1 coordinate 7,968, forward strand.
TATGTCGCCAACGCGCACCCCGATTGCCTGCACGACTGCATCTTCCTCGTCTGCGACAAATGCGGCCAGACCACCCACATCGACGACGACCACATCACCGGCAACGTCCGTCACGCCGCCGAGGCCGCGGGCTTCTCGCCGGTGCGCCCGGTGATCGAGGTGCGCGGGACGTGCGCGGAGTGTGAAAAATAAGGCGAGCGAGAAGAGACAGGAATTCCCGCCCTGTCAGCCCCCCTTGGGTTCCTTGTTCGGCCCGGCCAGAAGATCGGCGATTACCTCTTTGACTTCGCCGGCATCGATCTCATCGATCACTTTGCTGGCAAATTTGGCTTTGTAGCCGTCGTGGGGCTTGCGGCTACCAGCTGCAACATCCGTCGCCCAGCCTCGGGCTTGCCCTGCTTTAGCAAAACCGATGCGGCCTCGATCCGCAAGTCGGGATCGAAGGGCGCTAGCACTTCGGCGTAAAGAAGGCCGCTATCGGCACTCTTGGTCGGCGTTTCACCGGCAGCCAGATAGCCCTGATAAAATAGCTCGAGCGGCTCGCATTCTCGGTATCGACGTGGTTCGCCTTGACGAACCACTCGCGAATTGCTGCCCAACGAGTGGGGTCGCTCACCTTGTCGCGCTTCACCATCCCCATTTCGGCCCGGCCTCGATAGATAAGAGCATGGAGAGACTTGGGATTTGCCGTAATCGCGCGGGCGGCGGCAGCATCGGAAGCTTCATAATTTTTCGCGTCGAACTCGGCTTCGGCAAGTTCGTTCAGCGCCGCAGCATCGTCCGAATAAGGAGAAAGCCAGCCAAGTTTTATTCAACCTGAGCAGCGGCACCCCGAGTGAATCGGCTGGCGCAGCTTGTATGCTTTCGACCACAGCATAGCCGTGTGCGCGGCGATCTACGACATCGCCGAGATGGTCTCGAAAGCCGAGGACCGCCGCGTCGTTGCCGACAACGGCTATCGCATCCTCGACCTGCTCGTCGAGGCAAACCTCGCGCGGCCGGTCGAGAGTTCGAACGCTTACGTCGCCAACGCGCGTCCAGATTGCCCGCACGGCTGCATCTCTCTGGTCCGCGACAAATGCGGCCAGACCACGCATATCGACGACGACTACATCACCGGCAACGTCCGCCAAGCCGCCGAGGCCGTCGGCTCCTCGCCGGTCCGCCCGGCGATCGAGGTGCGGGGAACGTTTTCGGAGCGTGGGGATCAGCTCTGCGTCGGAAGATTTAAGTCGGATCTCTGGACGGGCGGGGATCGGCTGCCGATAGTGATTACAGCACGACCTACATAGAGGGCGTGCGCGGCAAGGTCTGACGACAGTCCCGGAAAGGACCCCGGCCGGCCCATATTGTGAAGAATGCGTGCCCGACGAGCAAGAATTGTCTAAGGGCGGTGTGCGCGTCTGCGTGAACAACACCAAGTCACTGAAGGCCAGAGATGCTCCGCACGCCCTCCGATATCCGTCAATCCCTCGGCCGCAATTTGACGCACGGGCTGCTCGATACGCTGGGAAAAGCGATCGTAACCGGCGAATTTGACGGCAAGCAGTTCCCTACGGAGAAGCAGTTGGCCGAGTATCACGGGGTCAGTCACACGGTAACGCGTGAGGCGGTCAAGATGCTGACGGCCAAGGGATTATTGTCGGCGCGACCGCGACAAGGAACGATCATCCAAGCGCAGAATTCCTGGAACTTGTTTGATCCCGACGTCCTGCGCTGGTTGCTCGACCGAAAGTTCTCCGTCGATTTGTTGCGCCAATTCAGCGAGCTCAGGATTGCAGTAGAGCCGACCGCAGCGGCGTTGGCTGCCAGCGCTTCGGATGACGAAGGTCTTGCCGCGATCGGTGCTAGCTACGCCCGTATGGTAGCCGCCGAGCGCGGTGAAGATGATGCCCTGGAAGCGGACATCGCCTTTCACGTCGCCATTCTCGAAGCGTCGTCAAACCCCTTCTTCGTGCAGTTTCGCGACGTGGTCGACACCGCTCTTCGGAGCTCGATTCGTTTCACCAACCGAGTCAAGGGGCGCACGGCCGATCTTGAGCGCCATGGCGACGTTTTTCATGCAATAAGGGCTCGCGATCCGGAGCGCGCGCGCCACGCGATGTTTGCCCTGATCTCAAAAGTCCTCGAAACCACTCGGTAAGCTTAAGCCTCTCGTCCTAGAGGCGCGTTGTCAGGTAAGTCGTGCTCGAACGGCCTGACCGAGGCGGTTGGTTTGCGGCTGGGCGCGGCGCCGAATTGGCGCCATCCCCGATCGCACCGCGCCTAATATGGCACCATCCCCGAACCGACCGCGACTGCAACGAGCTGGGCGCGATTGCGGCACTGGGTCTTGGCACGAAGGTGGTCGATATGACATTCGACCGTGCGTGGTGCGATGGCAAGACGGATGGCGATCTCTTTCGCCGACAGCCCTTCGACGACGAGGCTGAGCACCTGAGATTCGCGTACTGTAAGACGGCTGCGTTCATTTGCGAACTGCATGGCGTTTTCCTTTCTTGCGAATTATAAGAACGTTCAGTTGCGCTGCGATTGCCGTTGACGTTTTGCAATCACCACGCTGACACTCCTTTGATTAGTTGATCCCCGCATAAACCTGGGATCGAACTATAACGCCGACATTTATTTATGTCCCTAATCCTTAGGGGTTAGGGGCTAGTACTAATACTTAACTATCCTCTCTTGTCGCGGCCGCTGCTGCCCACACGGCAGCCTGGGTCCGGTTGTCGAGCGCCAATTTGCGCAGCACGGACTTGACGTGGACGCGCACCGTCCCGGTCGAGATGCCCAGCGCCCGGGCGATCGATTTGTTGCTGGCGCCCTTGGCCAGTTCCGCCAGCACCTCATGTTCGCGCGCCGTGAGCACCACGGCAGCGCCGAGATCGGTGAGCGCGTTGATCTGCGATGGCACCTCGACGCCCCTCGGGAAATCGGGGCGCGTGGCGACATCGGCCAGGGTCAGGTAGCGTACACGGCGCCCTTCGAGCGCTCGGGTCTCGTTGTTGACGTCAACCAGGATCGGGAAATGGTTGGGATCCTCGGGACGCGACCAGCTGGGGACCGATACGCTGACCTCAAACGACCGCCGCTCGATCAGCAGACGCGCGATACGCGGGCCCGCTGCCTCCCCCGTGCTGCGATCGGCATCTTCCGCCACCAAACCCTCCCCGCAGGATCAATTGGTCGGTGCGCCGCCCGCCATCCCGATGATGCACACAGCCTGATCAAACCGAACCGCGTGAACGATGGCGCCATCGCCGTCCTCGACATCGATACGTTGGCCCATGTCGATCCGACCGTGCATCGCTTCGTCGGCGATCAGCGCGTGCCTCGATCATCGCACGCGCCACCGCATCGTCGAGCGACATGTCTCCACCGTCGCCGTCGACCACCACATCGGTTCGCCGATGACACAAGAGCAGATCGGCGACGCCGTCGGCTTGACCAGCGTATACGTCAACCGCACGCTCAAAAGCCTCGTTTCCGAAGGCGTCATCGCGCGCGAGCAGCGGCATGTGATCTGTCGCGATTTCGACTTGCTTCAGGCCACATGCGACTTCAACGCGCTTTACCTCCACCTCGGCCAGAACCCGGCCGAAAAAGGCGCGTAAACCGGTCGTCGCCAAGCTTGCCGCCGAGCCGGCCGGCGTCACATCCATGCCCGCGGCGCGGCAACTAGCCCGGCGCGCACCGCGACCGCCGCCATGTGCGCGCGATTGCGACTGCCGGTCTTGAGCCGGAGCTGATCGACATGACCCTCGACCGTTCGGGGCGCGATGCCGAGGCGGTTTGCGATCTCACGCGCGGGCAATCCCCCCACGATCATTTCGAGCACTGCGCGTTCACGGGTCGTGAGCGTCTTGATCTGGCCGAATTCAGGCATGACACGTTCCCCCCTTTCTAGAGGTGCAGGTTTGACGATCGCTTTTGCTGATATCGTCGAGCGTGCGGCCCGTTGTTGCGACATGCTGGAAGCACAAGCGCAACCGATAAACACTTACCCCATCGCGATATTGGCTCAACTTAGGTAAATTACGTATCGGTTGAGCATTAATCGGAGCGCGATGAGTAATTCTCAGTAACTCTCCTGTGAAACAGCCGATGAGTACGTAGAAATAACGGTGGTTAGGTAGATATGACGGCTAACCGCTCTCTCCAGCTATGATATGAATTTGCCTGCATAGGGTACGCCTGCAATCGATCGACATACATGTTGTCGATCGTCGGCCCGCTCGAGCGGCCGGTGGGTATTGGAAAACGTGACCCTGCGCGGCGGCGTCCAGGATAAGGGCGTCGACGGTCGCGGGATCGCGCGTCGACGTCCGCCGCGCGGGGCAGTGAAGGAGCGACGGGGAATGGATGCGAGCCACAGGATATCCGACGCGCTTTCGGTCCGGGGGATAGCGTCGATCCATCCGACCGTTCACGGAATCGTCGCCTATGCCGCCAGGCTGCAGCCCAACGCGACCGCCCTTCGCCAGGCGGACAGGACGCTCAGCTATGCCGAGCTCGACGCCCGGGCGCGCGGCATGGCGGGAGAACTGATGCGGTGCGGCGTGGCCGCCGGGTCGGTCGTCGCGGTCTGCCTCGATCGCTCGATCGAGCAGATCGTCGCCTTGCTCGCGGTGCTCGACGCCGGCTGTGCCTTCCTGATGCTCGATTCCGCCGATCCGCCGGCACGTCGGCGGGCGCTGGTCGCCGACAGCGGGGCCGCGGCGATCATCTCCACGCGCGACCGCGCAATCGATTTTCCGGGCTTGCTCGTCATCGATGGTGCTCGAGTCTGCATGGACCCGGTAGCGGTCGCGGACCTGCCCAGGGTATCGCCGGACGATCTCGCCTATATCGTCTATACCTCTGGCTCGACCGGCGACCCGAACGGGGTCGAGATCACCCACGCCAACCTCGTCAATTTCATCGTCTGGACCAACGAAGCGTTCGACGTCACGTCGGCCGACGTCGCGGGGCATGTGATCGGGCTCAGCTTTGACGTCTCGATTTCGGAGACTTGGCCGTTCCTCGCCGCCGGCGCGACGATCACGCTGGTCGATGAGGCCGTGCGCACCTCGCCCGAGCTGATGCGCCAATGGTTGCTCGACGAGCAGGTGACGATCGCCACCATCCCGATGACGATGACCGAGCTGATGCTCAAGATGGCGTGGCCCGACGATACCCCGGTGCGGCTGATGCTCACCGGCGGCGACGTGCTGCGCGCTTATCCGCGCGGCGATCTGCCGTTTGATCTGGTCAACAATTATGGGCCTTCGGAATGCACGATCATCGCTACCTATGGCATCGTGCCGCGGCGCGATGAGGGTGATGACGATGGCAGTCTGCCGACGATCGGTCGGCCGATTTCGGGCGCGATCATTCACCTGCTCGATCCCGAAGGACGGCCGGTCGGGCGCGGCGAGGAAGGCGAGATCTGGATCGGTGGCAAGGGCGTCGGCCGCGGCTATCGTGGCAAGTCCCAGCTGACCGCGACGCGCTTCGTCGCCGATCCGTTCGTCGACGATTCCGCGGCGCGGATGTACCGGACGGGCGATCGCGGGCGCTGGCTCGCATCGGGCGAGATCGCCTTTTGCGGGCGGCTCGATTCGCAGACCAAGATCCGTGGCGTGCGGATCGAGCTCGACGAAGTCGCGCTTGCGCTGCAGCGCCATCCGGCGATCGGTTCCGCGGTGGTCGTCGCGCGCGACGATCCGGGCCGCGAACGCTATCTCGCAGCTTACATCCTGCCGGCCTCGCCGGTCATGCCGAGCGCGACCGAGTTGCGCACCTATCTCGCCGGGATCTTACCGCGCGCCTATCTCCCGGGCGCGTTCGTCGTCCTCGATTCGATGCCGCTGACGCGCAACGCCAAGGTCGATTACGCCGCCTTGCCGATGCCGCAGGCGTTCGAGGCCGGCGACGGCGAGAGCAGACGCCCGCCATCGACCGAGACCGAGCGCCGGCTGGCGGCGATCGTCGCGGGGGTGCTGTCGGTCGGCGAGATCGGCGCCGACGACGATTTCTTCCTGCACGGCGGTCATTCGCTCCTGGCGACGCAGGTCGTCGTCCAGTCGCGCGAGGCGTTCGGCATCGATCTGACGCTGCGCGACCTGTTCGAATCGCCGACGATCGGTCGGTTCGCGGCGGTGATCGAGGCGCGGATCGTCGATCATGTCGCGGCGATGACGCCCGATCAGATCGCCGCGGTCCTCGCGAGCGGCGCAAAATGACCGTGCTGGCGGCAGCGCGCGAGCGGCCGCTCAGACTGGCGCGGTTGCTCGATCCTGCGGTGCGCGACGTTCCCTATCCGTTCTATCGCGAGATCG
>JBQCHO010000148.1:0-2990 GCA_051954635.1 Sphingomonas sp.
GAGTCGCGAACAGCGTGCGGCACTGCACCTGGTCGTGCATCGCCTCGACCACCGCCCAGGCGATCGCCAAGCCATCGTAGGTCGAGGTGCCGCGGCCGATTTCGTCGAGGATGACGAGGCTCTTCGGCGTCGCCTGCGCGAGGATGGCGGCGGTCTCGACCATTTCGACCATGAAGGTCGAGCGGCCGCGCGCGAGATTGTCGGCGGCGCCGACGCGGCTGAACAGGCGGTCGACGATGCCGACGGTGGCGCAAGCGGCGGGCACGAAGCTGCCGCTTTGGGCAAGCACCGCGACCAGCGCGGCCTGGCGAAGAAAGGTCGACTTGCCACCCATGTTGGGGCCGGTGATCAGCCAAAGCCGGTCATTGCGGCCGAGCGAGAGGTCGTTGGCGACGAAACGCTCGCCGCTGCCGCGCAGGGCTGATTCGACAACCGGATGCCGCCCGGCCTCGATGTCGAGGCAGGCGTCGTCGCTAAGCTGCGGCTTGCACCACCCGCCTTCGGCTGCCCGGTGGGCGTGGCTGGCGGCGACGTCGATCCGGGCGATGGCCTCCGCCGTGGCGGTGATCTGCGAAGCGGTGGCAATGGCGAGGCCGGTCAGTTCTTCCGCGTGCGCGGCTTCGGCTGCGAGCGCATGGCCACCCGCCTCGACGACCCGACTCGCCTCGTCGTGAAGCTCGGGCGAATTGAAGCGAACGACGCCGGCCAAGGTCTGGCGGTGAGTGAAGCCGCTATCCGGCGCCATCAGCCGCTCAGCGTGCCTGGCCGAGACTTCGATGTGGTAGCCGAGCACGGCATTGTGCCGGATCTTCAGCGAAGATACGCCGGTGGCGTCGCGATAGCGGCTTTCGAGCGCTGCAATCGCCCGCCGGCCATTCGACGCAGCGTCCCGAAGCGCATCGAGATCGGCGTCATAGCCTTCGGCGATATAGCCGCCCTTGGACGAATCGATCGGCGGCGAGGCAACCAGCGCCCGCGAAAGGGGCTCGACCAGGGCGTCGTGGCCGCCGAGCTTCGGCAGAAGCTGTTGCAGCAGCGCCGGGCGGTCAGGCTCAGCTCGAAGCTCGCGGGCCAAAGCATCCGCGGCGGCAAGCCCGTCGCGCAGAAGCGCGAGATCACGCGGACTGCCTCGCCCGGCCGTGAGCCGCGCCAACGCCCGGCCGAAATCTGGCATCGCCTTCAGCGCAGCTCGCGCGTGCTCGCGCCGGATCGCGTCCTCATGCAGCCAGGCGACCAGCGCGAGCCGCGCCTCGATCGCGCCGCGCTCCGTCAGCGGTGCCGACAGGTCCTCGCACAGCAGGCGGCGACCGGCCGCCGTCTGGCAGCGATCGATCTCGGCGAGCAAGCTACCGCTAGTACTGCCCGTCGTCGAACGCGTCAGCTCCAGGCTCTCGCGGGTCGCGGCGTCGATCGCCATGTGTTGCGCACGCGCGATGCGCCGCGGCGCGTCGAGCAGGATGCCCCCGCCCTTCTGCGTCGCGTCGAGATAAGCGAGCAGCCCGCCCGCCGCCACCAGCTCCGCGCGCGTCGGCGCGCCAAGGCCGTCGAGGGTCGCAATCCCGAACCGCATCTTCAGCGCCCGCTCGCCGGCCAGGCTTTCGAAGCCGCCCTTGCCTGCGGTCGTGCGGATGCCAGGCACCGAGGTGTCGGCAATCGTTTCCGCCGGCGCCAGCCGCGCGAGCTCCGCCGCAAGCTCTCCCGGCCCACAGGCGATCAGCTCGAACCGGCCGGTCGAGATGTCAGCGGCGGCGACCGCCCAGTCGTCACCCGCGCGCCCGATCGCCGCCAGCCAATTGGCCGAGGCGCTCTCAAGCAACGTGTCCTCGGTCAGCGTTCCCGGCGTCACCAGCCGGATGATCGCGCGGTCGACCAGCGTCTTCGACCCGCGCGCCTTGCGGGCTTCCGCCGGGCTCTCGGTCTGCTCGGCAATGGCGACGCGGTGACCCGCCTTGATCAGCCGAGCGAGATAGGCCTCGGCCGAATGCACGGGCACGCCGCACATCGGGATCGGCTCGCCGGCATCCTCGCCGCGCTTGGTGAGCGCGATGTCGAGCGTCGCCGACGCCGCTTTCGCATCGTCGAAGAACAGCTCGAAGAAGTCGCCCATGCGATAGAACAGCAACGCATCGCCCGCCTCGTCCTTGAGCCGCTTGTACTGCGTCATCATCGGGGTCGGAGCGTCCGCGCGGGCCATCCGGCAACGCTAGCCGGAATCGTCATTCCCGCGAAAGCGCCAACCCAGATTCTTTCTTGGGCTGGGCCCCCGCCTTCGCGGGGGTGACGACATCGGTCTGAAACCGCTAAGGCCTCCCGCATGTCCGAAAGCCACGTCAAATTTTCCGAAGGCGAAGCGCTTGAGTTTCACTCGCGCGGCCGGCCTGGAAAGCTCGAAATTGTCGCCTCCAAGCCGATGGCGACGCAGCGCGATCTCAGCCTCGCATATTCTCCCGGCGTTGCCGTTCCCGTGCGCGCGATCGCCGACAATCCGACTTGCGCCTACGATTACACGGCGAAGGGCAACCTGGTCGCGGTCATCTCCAACGGCACGGCAATCCTCGGTCTCGGCAATCTCGGCGCACTGGCATCGAAGCCGGTGATGGAAGGCAAGGCCGTGCTGTTCAAGCGCTTCGCCGATGTCGACGCTATCGACATCGAAGTCGCGACCGAAGACGCGCAAAGGTTCATCAACGCGGTCGAATTGCTCGAGCCGAGCTTCGGCGGGATCAACCTCGAGGATATCGCCGCGCCCGACTGTTTCGTTATCGAGCAGACGCTGAAAGAGCGGATGAACATCCCGGTGTTCCACGACGACCAGCACGGCACCGCGATCATCACCGCGGCCGGTTTGATCAACGCCTGCCTGATCACCAAGCGCGCGCTCAAGGACATCAAGGTCGTCGTCAACGGCGCCGGAGCCGCCGCAATCGCTTGCACCGAGCTCATCAAGGCAATGGGTGTTCGCGGTGACAACGTCATCATGTGCGACCGCA
>JBQCHO010000149.1:0-3144 GCA_051954635.1 Sphingomonas sp.
CAGGAACCGCAACGCGCCAACCGTGCGCGGCAGGTGTCCGAGCTGCTGCCCGATGTCGGGCGGGCGGCGTTCCGCCGCTTCGGGTTCGTGCAGAGCTCGATCGTCAGCCGCTGGGCCGAGATCGTCGGCCCGCGTTATGCCGAGGTGTCCGCGCCCGAATCGCTGCGCTTCCCGCATGGCGAACGCGCCAATGGCAATCTCACGCTGGTCGTGCGCGGCGCGCATGCCGCGATGATGCAGCACATCACCCCCGAGATCGTCGAGCGGGTCAACCGCTTCTTCGGTTACGGCGCGGTCGCGCGCGTCACCATTCGCCAGGGCGAGGTCGCCAAGCGCGCCCCGCGACAAGCGCCGCCGTCGCTCAAGCCGATGCCCGTAGAGCTCGGCCCCGGGGTGCGCGCGATCGGCGATCCCGAATTGAAGGCCGTGCTCGAAGCGCTCGCCGCCGGCGTCGCGGCGACCAGCGGCCTTCCGGTTATCGAGTCCAAGGAGCGTTGATGCGGTTCGTCCTCGGTTTGCTGGCGCTGATCGGCGCCGGCCTCTCGCTCAATCAGGCAAATGCGGCGACGCCCAATTGGTCGACCCATGTCGTCAAGGCGGCGGACGGCGCGTTCGTCGTCGGCAACCCCAATGCCAAGGTCAAGCTGGTCGAATATCTCAGCTACACTTGCCCGCATTGCGCCGCCTTCTCGAAGGACTCGGCGGCGGTGTTGCGCGGGCAGATGGTCAAATCGGGCTCCACCAGCATCGAGATGCGCAACCTGATCCGCGATCAGCTCGATCTCGACGCCGCCTTGCTCGCGCGGTGCGCCGGCCCGGCCGGGTTCGACAAGCTGTCGACCGCGTTCTTCGCGCAGCAGGATCAGTGGCTGCCCGCGGGCATCCAATGGGAACAGACCAACGGCCAGCGCGTCACTTTGTACCCCAAGATGGCGCGGCTCAAGGCCTCGGCCGATGGCGCGGGGCTGACCGATATCGCCAAGGCAAACGGCATGACCCAGGCGCAGATCGATGCCTGCTTCGCGACCGAAGCGGGACTGCAGCCGATCCTGGCGATGATGCAGCAAATCCCTGCCGGCATCACCGGCACGCCCGGTTTCCTGATCAATGGCAAGCTGCAGGACAAGGTCTATGGCTGGACCGCGCTGCAGCCGCTCCTCCGCGCTGCCGGGGCGCGCTGAGATGGTCGCGATGGTCCGCCGCCTGATCATTGCGCTGTTGCCGGTCGCGGCGCTTGCCGGCTGTCACCAGCCCGCGCCGCCCGCCAACCAGATGACCGCGAACACGACCTCGCCCGCTGCCGCCGCGCCGCAAGGCCGCGACTGGTCGACCGTCGTGACGCAGACCGCCGACACCGGCTATCGCATGGGCAATCCCGCCGCGCCGGTGCAGCTCGTCGAGTTCGGCTCGCGCACCTGCCCGCATTGCGCGGCGTTCGCGGCGAGCGGGCTGAAGCCATTGGTCGACAATTATGTCCGCACCGGCAAGGTCTCCTACGAATATCGCGATTGGCTGCGCGACGGCGGCGATGTCGCCGCGGCGCTGATCGGGCGCTGCAAGGGGGCGGACGGCTTCTTCCCGCTGCTCGCCGCCGAATTCGCCTACCAGCCGCAGGTGTTCGCCAAGGAGGCGAGCCAGACCGACGCGATGGCTGAGGCCGTCGCCAAGGCGCCCGAGAACCAGCAGGCGTACATCCTCGCCAAGCAGATCGGCTATCTCGATTTCGCGAAGGCGCAGGGCATCGACGATGCCCGCGCGCGCCAATGCCTCGCCGACATGCCGACGATCGAGGCGATCGGCAAGATGAACGCGCGCGCGCACGATCAGCTCGGGCTCGATGCGACGCCGACCTTCATGATCGACGGCAAGGTCGTCGATGCGGCCTTGTGGCCCAAACTCGAAACGGATTTGAAGGCCGCGCTGGCCAAGGCCGGCGCGTGACCGTTTTTCCCGCCTGAAGGACCAATGATGACGATGCGATTCGCTTTCCTCGCCGTGCCGCTCCTGTTCCTCGCCGCGTGCGGCGGCAAGGGCGGCGACGCCAATTCGAGTGCGCCGGCCGCCCCCGTCGCCGCGGTCGCCCCGCCGGCGGGCAAGCAATGGACCGACGTCGTCGTCAAGACCGACGACAATGGCTATCGCATGGGCAACCCCGATGCGCCGATCAAGCTCGTCGAATATGGCTCGAGGCTGTGCCCGACCTGCGGCTATTTCGGCCGCACGGGGCAGGAGCCGCTGACCAACAATTACGTCAAGACCGGCAAGGTCTCATACGAATTCCGCGAGTTCCTCGTCCACGGCGCGCCCGACATCCCCGGCGCGCTGCTCGGCCGCTGCGCCGGACCGGGGCCGTTCTTCCCGCTCTTGGAAGCGATGTTCCAGGCGCAGGACCAGATGGAGCCCAAGCTCGCCGACCAGAAGGCGACCGCCGCGCTGCAGCAGTCGCTCGTCGGCAAAACCCCGGCGCAGGTCGCCACCGGCTGGGCCGAATATCTCGGCTATATCGATTTCGTGAAGCAGCGCGGCATTCCCGAAGCGCAGGCGCGCGCCTGCCTCAACGACACCAAGGCGCTCGATTCGATCACCAAGACGATGCAGGACGCCTCGCAGAACGGCGTCAATCAGACCCCGACCTTCTTCCTCAATGGCAATCAGCTGAACAACGTGGCAACGTGGAAGGATCTCGAGCCGCAGCTGAAGGCAGCGGGGGCCTAATCGACCGGCTCGGGCGTGTAGGGGGCGGCAGCGATGCGCCGCCCCTTCGCAAAGGGGGCTGACGCGTGCGTATCAAGCGGCTCAGACTGTCGGGGTTCAAGAGCTTCGTCGAAGCCGTCGACCTGCGTATCGAGCCCGGGCTGACAGGGATCGTCGGTCCCAATGGCTGCGGCAAGTCGAACCTGCTCGAAGCGCTGCGCTGGGCGATGGGCGAAACCTCCGCGCGCTCGATGCGCGGCGCGGGGATGGAAGACGTGATCTTCGCCGGCACCTCGACGCGGCCGGCGCGCGATTTCGCCGAAGTTTCGATCCTCCTTGAGCGCAATTCGGCGGACGAGGGCGAGAAAGCCGAGAGCGAAGTCACGCGCCGGATCGAGCGCGGCGCCGGCTCGGCCTATCGAATCGACGGCCGGGACGTGCGGGCGAAGG
>JBQCHO010000150.1:0-14616 GCA_051954635.1 Sphingomonas sp.
CAAACGCGGTCGCCGGCCCGATGGGGGGGCCCTTGGCTCGGGGGGGGTGTGGGGCGGGCGGTCGCGGTGGGGCGGGCCGCACGTCGCTTCACTTCTGGAAGCGAAGCGTGAGCATCAACCGGTTGTCGGAAAAGCGCGTCAGCCCGGGCGCACCGGACGCGCCTTGCGACAAATGCTGGAAGGCGCCGTCGAGAACGATGTTGCGCCCGATCCGATAGCGCGCGCCGACTTCGGCCTTGGTGCGCCGTGCGCGCTGGCCGGTCGCCTGGAAATGATCCCATTCGAGGCCGGCGCTGGCTTTGAGGATGAGACTGCGCAGGAGCTCGTAATCGGCGCGCGCGGTAATCGAGGTCGATCGATAGGCGGGTGTGTCGAACTCGGCGGAATCCTCGATCTCTCGCGCTCCCTCGATCGTCACCGTGACGAGCGGGGTCGCGAACCATTCGACCTTGCCGCGGCCGCTGAGGCCATGTGCGCTCCACAGTCCCGATTTTCCGGTCTGCGAGAGATAGCCGAGCTGGACATGCCCGCGCACCAGATTGGTGATGTCGAAATCGGCCCCGCCCTCGATCGTGTAGCCGTGCGAATCGCGCGCCGGCGCACCGATAGGCCGAATGTCGTAGGACCGCTGATTGGCGCTTCCCGCCACGTACAGCGCGAAACGCGGGCTGAGCGCGTAATCGACCTTGAGCTGTTCAGTCGTCACGTCGCGATTGCGGAAGGTCTGATCGAGCCGCTGGCCGCTCGCGGTGAAGGCATCGTCGAACCGGTATCGCCGCCACTCGGCGCCACCGGCAAGACGGATGCGCCCCAACTCCTGTTCGGCGTCGATCGTCGCGAGGCTGCGATTGTAACGGATCGGCTTTATCGCGGCATTCGGCGCATCGACGTCGCTGCGCGACTGCGTGAACCGCGCGGTTTCCCCCGCCAGGGCAATGTTGCCGTCACCCAGATCGAGCCGTCCGTCGGCGCCGAGATTATAGTCGGTACTGCTCTCGCTGCCGTGGCGGAAATAGGCGTTGCGCTGGATGCCGGCGCGGAGCCCTACGGCGTTGCGCGACCAAGTCGATTTGAGCTCCAGTTCGGCCGCGAGCGTACCGATCTCGTCACTCGTGCCGCCATGGGGCAGCGCGTAGATATTGTCGTCATAAGTGATTCCCGCCGTCGCGCTCGGCAACAGCAGGAAACTGCCGAGCGGAAGCCCGAGCGGCTCCAGCTCCGGGTGCGGCCGCTCGGTCACCGAAAGCGTGCGATCACGCGGATAGTAATCACGCTGGACCTGGGCGAGCGCCGGGGTGGCGAGAATGATCGCCAGCAGCGCCGATCCGATCCACCCCCCGCGCAGCTTCATTTCGCGCCGCGTTGAGACAACACCGCATAAGGGGTGCGCAGGACGAGCAGCAGATCGCTGCCGACTCGCCACTCGCGCGCATAGGCCTCGTCGAGCCGAACGCGCTCGCGATAGCCGATGTCGTTGCGGCCGCTGACTTGCCACGGCCCGGTGATGCCCGGCCGCACGCTCTTGTAAGCCCGCGCGCACATGCCGTAGCGCAGCAGCTCGTCGTCGGTCACCGGCCGCGGCCCGACGATGCTCATCTCGCCGCGCAGCACGTTGATCAGCTGCGGCAGTTCGTCGAGGCTGGTCGCGCGTAGAAAGCGGCCGATCGGCGTGATCCGCGGATCACGGTCGAGCTTGCGATGCGCCGCCCATTCGGCCGCCCGCGCGGCATCCGTTGCCAGCAACGCCTGCAACCGCACGTCGGCATCGGGGAACATCGTGCGAAACTTGAGGCAGTGGAAGATTTCGCCATGCCGGCCAACTCGCGGGTGACCAAAAAACACCGGCCCCCCAGCCATTGCGATCAGCACGACGACGATCGCCAGGAAGGGCATCAGCATGATCAGCAGCAGCGCCGCGATCGTGCAGTCGAAGCCGCGCTTTGCGGCCCGACTCGCGAGCCGCGCCGACGGATCCAGCGCGATCGGGCGCGGAAGGCTGGTGCCCAACGGGACAGTCGCTTGGTACATGGGACACCCCTTTCGCCGCGCTCCCGGCCACAGCAGGAGAAATCGCAGCCGACAGGCAATCTCGCGATTTCTTCAGATATCCTTAAATTACCGCATCGGGGGATTGCCTATCAATCAGCGACCTTTGCTAAAAAACACGTATGGGTACGTAGTTATTACGGGGTCCTCACAGTGCGCCGTCCGTATTTAAACGGGCTTAGTCGACTTCTTCTTTGCGCTTATCGTCACCCTTGCTGTTGAACGCGCCAATTCGCGCACCCGCATTGGGGGAAATCGATGGACCGCTTTGCACGGCTGCGCACCCCGCTCGACGTTATCGACATGTTCGTTCGCCGGTTCGGGCTGTTCGTCACCGTCGCCGTGACGGTGTTCGCGGCGATGTGCGCGTATACGGTGACGCGTGTGCCGATCTATTCGTCGATCAGCCAGATCGCGATCGATCCCGATGGCGGCATACCCAAGCCGCCGAGCCCGGCGAATGCGCAGGCCGAACAGGGTCTAGTCGAAGCGCAGATGCGGCTGATCGAATCGCCCGCCATTGCCGCTGCGGTCGTCGATCAACTCGATCTCGGCAAAAATCCCGAATGGAACAAGCCCGCGACGACCAATCCGTCGGCGGCGCGCGTGCACGCGATCAAGGCGCTGTTGAACCGCGTCACGGTCAGCCGCGACGAGGCAGCGCCGGTGATCATCATCGGCGCCACCTCGCGCAATCCCGACCTGGCCGCCGCGATCGTCAATTCGACCGCGCAGCACTATCTGACAAGGGGGCAGGACAGCGCGCGCGCCGCTGCGGGGAGCCGCGCGACTGTGCTCGACAAGGAGCTCGACAAGGCCGCGAACGCCTTCTCCGCCGCGACCAATCGGCTCGCGCAATATCGTGCGGCGCATGGCCTGACCGGCGCAGCCGCGATCGGGAACGCCGTCGACCAGCAAGCCGCAGCAACCGCCGCCGAACTTGCCGCGGCCCAATCGGAAGCGGACAAGGCGCAGGCAACGGCCGCCGCCGCGGGTTCTCTCGCGGCGCAAGGCCGTCCCGATGCGGTTGCGCAGGTGATCGAATCGCCGGTCGTCACCGATCTGCGGCGCCAGGAGGCCGAAATCGCCAGCCAGGCTGCCGAGATCAAGGTCCGCTACGGCCCCGAACACCCCAAGACCAAGCGCGTCATGGAGCAGCTCGCCGATCTCGACGGCCGCATCCGGCAGGAAGAGTCGCGCGTCACCACCAGCCTCAACAGCACCGCGGCCGCGGCGTCGAGCCGCGCGGGTGCGCTGGCGGCGACGCTGGGTTCGCTGCGCGGACAGCAGGCCGCATCGACCCGCGCGACCGGCGAAGCGGACAACCTCCAGCAGATCGTCGAGACGCAGCGGCAGGCCTATGCCGATCTCGCCGCGCTCGCCACGCGCGCGTCGCAGGTCAGCAAGATCGCGTTCGCACCGGGCCGGATCATCGTCCCGGGAATCGCGGCTACTACGCCGACTTACCCCAAGACCGCCCTGCTGCTCGCGCTCGGCCTGATCGCCGGCCCCGCGCTCGGCATCCTCGCGGTGCTGCTCGCCGAGGCGTTCGACTCGCGGGTCCGCAGCACCGACGAGATCGAGCGTCTGCCCGGCGTGCGCCATCTGAGCTCGCTCAGCCTGCTCACCTCGCGCACGCTCAGAAAGGTCGATCGCGACGCCAGGCCGTGGGATTATGTGCTCGCGCGGCCGATGTCGTCGTTCGCGGAGTCGATCCGATCGATCCGGCTTCGGCTGATCGCCTCGGCGACGCCGGGAACGGCCTTGGTCGTCTGCGTCACCTCGGCGGTATCGAACGAGGGCAAATCGACCCTGTCGGCGTCGCTCGCGCGGACGATGGCGCTGGCCGGCGACCGGGTGCTGCTGATCGACTGCGACCTGCGCCGCAACGGCCTTGCAGGGCTGGTCGAGGCGCCCGAAGCGGGGTTGAGCGAGGTTCTCGAGGGCAGCCGCGGGTTCGGCGACGTCGTCGTTCATGACGCCGCGCCCGGGCTTGACGTGCTGCCGCTGGTCGAACCGCGCTTCACGCCCCGCGACGTGTTCGGCGACGGCAAGATGCGCGACCTGCTCGATCGCTTGCGCGATCGCTACGCCTTCATCATCGTCGATGCGCCGCCGGTGCTGGTGGTCGACGACGCGGCGATCCTCGCCGGGCTCGCCGATCGCGTGCTGCTTGCGGTACGCTGGGGATCGACCCGGATCGAGGCGCTGCGCATCGCCGTCTCCCGCCTGCGCGAAGCCGCCGAAGGGGTTGTGGGCATAGTGCTCACCGCGGTCGATCCGCGATCCGGTGCGACCGGAGGCTACAGAGACGCGCATTATTACATGATGACCTCCCACGGTTATCACCTGAACTGACCGGGAGATGCGGCGCCCTCCCCGCATCGCGCTGGGCTCGCTCGGCTTTCTGGCGGTCAAGCTGACCAACCTCGCGCTCGTCACGCTCTATTCGTTCGGGATCATCTATGTTCTGGTGCGCGTGGTGCCGCCGGGCTTCTATCCCTGGATGGTGCTGCTGGCGTCGATCGGCGGCTATGTGCTCGCCACCGACATGGGCTTTTCGGCCTATGTCTATGCCGAGGTGCGGCGCAATTTCCTGCGCAACAGCCTCGACGGCGCCGACGATCTCGTGTCGCAGGCGACGACGCTCTATGTCGGCCTGTCGCTCGCCGCGATCGCGCTGGCGGCCCTGGTCATCCCGATCTTCGCTCCCGTTACGCTCGCCCCGGCGATGACTGCCTATTTCGCGACGATCGTGCTGCCGCTGCCGTGGATGCTGGTCCGCCGCGTCGCCGCCGCGCTAGACCTCTATGTCGCGATGGAGACGCTCGAGTGCATACGCCGCGCGATATTCTGCGTGCTCGCCGCGACGATGCTGTTCGGGGTCAGCCTGTTCGAATTTTCGCTCGCCTGCCTCGCGGGATGGGGGCTCGCGGCGGCGGCGGCCTGGTGGCTGCTGCGCCGGCAGGGGTTTACGGTGCGCCTCGGCTCGCCGCGCCGCATCGCCCTGTTCTGGTCGGCGAACCGCAGCGGCGTCCTCAAGTCGGGCAAATACGCCGCGCTCGAATTCTTCGTCTACAACCTGCCCTACATCACGATCCCGATCATCTTCCACGGGCCGGCCGACCTCGTCGCGTTCGACCTGTTCAACAAGGTCTCGCGATTCGGCGGCGCGGCCTATTCGGTGCCGGCCGAGGTGTTCTCCCCCCCGCAAACACGCGCGTTCTACGAAGGCGATGCCGATGCGGTGGTGCGCTATCAGCGGATAACCTGGGCCTTCTGCATGGTGCCCCTGGTGATCGGCAGCGTGTTGCTGGCGGTCTATGGCGGACCGATCTTCACCCGCCTGCTTGCGGGATCGCAATCGGTGGCGCCGCTCGTCCGGGTGGCGATGATCCTGATGCTCGCGGCATTGTTGCTGCAAAGCTCGTCGGGCGGCTTCCTCGTTGCGGTCAGCAAATATGACGAGCTTGCCGCGGTGGCGGCGATCACCGCCGGGCTGATCGTCGCGGCAATGGTGGCGACGGCGATCGGCGGCATCTCGTTCCCGGTCTTCATGCTGCTCTATGTCGCGGTTTATTGGTTCCACGCGGTCGCGCTGCAGTGGCTGTTCATGCGCCTGCGCGGCTCGCCGCCCCCGATACGCGCGCCGTTGGCCGTGTCATGAGCGGCTTCGCCCTCGCTCCCTCCCCGCTCGTGCTGGCGACGCCCGAGCCGACGCCCGTCACGCCAACCGCCACCGACGTCGCGCCCGGAGACCGTTTTGCGATCAACGTCCTCACTGCGATGTTATGGCTGAGCGTCCTTACCCAGAAGATCGCGCTTCCCGGTAATATCGAGTTTCCGCTGATCGTGCTCGGTGGCGGCATCGCGCTGCTCGTCGCGCGCGGGCAGGCATTCATCAGTCCGTGGCGACTGATCGTCCTCGTCGCGCTGGCCGGCGCGATCGCCTTCCAGCAGGCGCTGTTCGCCGCGAGCCGCGACGTCTCGATGCCGGCGATGCTGATCGCCTTGTTCCTCTACGCGATGTTCGTGTTCGTCGTGCCGCTCGAACGCCCGGCAATTCTTCTCGTCCTGCGCCGCTTCCAGTACGTCGCCTTGTTCATCGCCGCGATGGTCGGGCTCGATTGGGCGTTCCAATTCGCTGGCCGGCCGATGCCGAGCTTCGAGACGTTCGTACCGCCCACCGCACTCTACCGCGCGTACAACTACATCCAGCCGCTGACGTGGCAGGCGCGCTACATGAAGCCCAACGGCTTCTTCATGCTCGAAGCGTCGCACACGTCGCAACTGCTCGCGATGGCGCTGGTGCTCGAAATCTGCCTGTTCCGGCGCTGGATATACATCGCCGCGTTGATCGTCGCGCAGCTCGCCTCGTTCGGCGGCACGGGCTTCGTGCTGCTGCTTTCCGCGCTCGTCTTCGTCGTGCCGTTTTACCTGCGCGGTCGCACGCTGGCTCTGCTCGGGCTGCTGCTTGTCGTCGCCGCGGCGGGCGCGAGCCAGACGCCGATCTGGAATAACTTCGCGACGCGCAGCGCCGAGTTCAACACCAAGCATTCGAGCGGCCACGGCCGCATGGTCGAGCCGTATCTGTTCATGGCCGATCGCATCGCCAACAATCGCCGTACGCTCGTCTCGGGCCTGGGCCCCGGCAACGGCAAGCTCGACCAGGACCGCACCAGCGAACTTGTCATCAACCCGATCACCAAGGCGGTCGTCGAATATGGCCTGTTCGCCGGCGTGATCTGGATGTTCCTGCTCCACCTCACCGTCATCCGCACGCGCGCGCCGGGAGTCGCGGCGTTCGTCGTCCTGGTGCAGTATGATTTCCTCAACGGCGCGCTGATCGTGCCGATCCACTTGGTCTATTGCTACGTCCTCGCCGCCGCCTATTCGCGCACCCGGCGCGCCGACGATCCGGGGCCGCCATGACGCGGATCGAGCCGATGATCTCGATGGTCGTGCCGACCCGCAACCGCGCCTACACGCTGCGCCGGGTGCTGCCGTCCTATTTCGAGCAGGAGGGCGTGGGCGAGATCGTGCTGGTCGACGACGCCGGCACCGACGACGTCGCAGAGGTCTTCGACGAAATCGGCGCCGCCTATCCGGATATCTTGCGCAGCTACACGCATAACGGCGAACGCGGCGGCGCCTCGCGCGCACGGCAGCAGGGCGCGGCGCGGGCGCGCTACCCCTATGTGCTGTTCTGCGACGACGACGAGTATCTCGAACCCGGCTACGCCGCCGAGTGCCTGCGCCTGCTGATCGAGCGCGATGCCGGCGCGGTGTCGGGCCGGCGCGTCTATATGCGCCCGGGCGAAAGTCGCGAGCAGGCGCTGGAGCGCTTCGGCAACGGCCTGCGCCGCGCAGCACCGTTCGATTACCGGCTGTGCGAGCTCGTCAACGGCGCGCGGTTCGACGGCGTGCTGAGCCTGCCGCTGACCAATTCGAACATCCTGACGCGCAAGGATCTCGTCGCCCGGTTCGGCTTCGATCCGCATTACAGCACCGGCAACGGCTATCGCGAGGAAAGCGATTACCAGATGAACCTGTTCGTCCACGGCCTGCCCGTATTGGTCAGCAACGCGGTACACAGCCTGCATTTGCCGATGAGCGAGGTGCGCAGCGGCGGCCAGCGCGTGCGGCGGATGCGCAAGTTCCTGTGGTCGGTGCGCTACAACGCCTATTTCCTCGACAAATATTACGCCGCTTATTCGAGCCGGCTCGGGCTGTCGCAGCCGCTGTGGTTCGCCAAGGCCTATGCCGCCGGCTATTTCGCCTGGCGCAATTTCCTGCGGCCGCCGCTCTACGCGGTGGCGATGCGCGCGCGACGCTGATCAGGTGACGGCGGTCGCCGTCAGGCACGCCCCTTCGATCCCCAGTCCGATGAGGAGCGCCGCACCGTAACGCAGCAGCAGCCGGGGATTGGGCAGCGTCGTCGGCCGTCGGAACGGCATCTCGACGAAGCGCCACGACGCCACCGCCACGACGAATGACAGCGCCACGACCCACGCCGTCATCGCCGGCGATAGCGGGTGGCCGAGCGCGATCGGCGCAAACACCATCAGCGGCCAGTGCCACAGATACCAGGAATAGGAGACCAGCCCGATGAAGCGCATCGGCGGCGAGGCGAGCAGAGCGCGATTGATCGTGCTCGGCTCGGTCATGATCAACGCAGCAGTGCCCAACACCGGCAGCAAGGCCGCGAACCCCGGAAACCGCGTTTCATGATCGAACAGTGCGATCGGCGCCAGCATCGCAATGACGCCGATCAGACTAAGCCGCTGCGCGACCCTCCGTCCTATCCGGCCCCGCGCGCGTTCCTGCCAAAGTGCCACGAGAACGCCGACGCCAAGCTCCCATGCCCGCCCGGGCAGGAGATAGAAGGCCGCGCTGGGATGAGTCTTGGTCCAATGGACCGACAGTGCCAGCGACAGCAGCGACAGGCCGAGGATGACGAGCCCCATCAGTCGCGGCGCAAAGCGATGCACCAGCAGCATCAGCGGCGGCAGGAACAGGTAGAATTGCTCCTCGACCCCCAGCGACCAGGTCATCACCAGCGGATTGGTCTGCCAGTCGCTGTGGAAGTAATGCTCGAGCGCCCAAAAGCGCACGTTCGCCGACCCGACCAGCGCCGCCGCATCGGCCTTGGCGAAATCGGCGAGTTCGCCCGGCGGGAGCAGGATGACCGCGATGACGGTCACCGCCAGCGACATCGCGATCAGCGCTGGCAGGATGCGCTTGGCGCGGCGGGCATAGAAGATCGCGAACGAATAACGCTCCCGGTCGACGTCGCGAAACACGATCCCGCCGATCAGGAAGCCCGAAATCACAAAGAAGATATCGACCCCGACAAAGCCCCCGCCGAACATCGGCACATGCGCGTGGAACAGCACCACCGCGAGGATCGCGACCGCACGCAACCCGTCGACATCGGCGCGGTAGCGCGGCCGCGATTCGCCGTCTTCGGTCAGGCGGGACGTCGCCGATGCCGTGATCTGGTGCATGCAGCATCCTTTCGGGTCGCGTGGCGCGGCCGTCTCAATGGCACTGGCTCAGGACGTCAAAAGAACCGTTCGAGCACGCGCACCGTGTCGCCGGGCATGATCCGCGTCGCGGCACTGATCTGCACGCGCTGCTCGTTGGTCTGTCCCGCGTGCGTGATCATCACCTTGTGGGTATTGGCGCGATAGGTGAACCCCTGCGCCGTCGCGACCGCGCTATAGACCGTGAGGCCGGCCGAGTACGGATATTGACCCGGCTTGTTGACCTCGCCCAGGATGAAGAACGGGCGATATTCAACCACTTCCGCCGCGACCTTGGGATCGTTGAGGATGCCCTGGGCAAGGCGATTCTCGAGCGCGACGCGAAAATCCGAGATGCTTTGCCCCGCGGCCGAAATCTCGCCGATCAGCGGCATCGAGACGGTACCTCTCGACGAGACGATATACTCGCCGGTCAGCCCCTCCTCGTCATAGACGGTGATCTTGAGCTTGTCGCCGGGGCCCAGCTCGTAACCGGTGAGCGCCGGGGATGCCGCCGGCGCGGCCGCCGCCAGCTGCTGCGACACTGCCGCGGTCGGCGCCAACGGATTGATCGTCGCCACCATCGCCAGCAGCATCGCAGCACGCCGGACTGCTCTCCCTCTCCGCCTCTCGCCAAACCGGTCTTGTCTCATCGTCCCACCGCCCGAAGTGACCAATCTCGTTCATGATCATGCGGCAATCGGCAGCTCGACACACGCCGTCATGAATACCTAGGTACCATTCCCAAGCGCTACGGGAGACCGGCTGGCGGGCGTGTCCCAGGTCTGATAGCGCCGCCCTCCCCAGGCATCGACCATCCCGAGGCCGGTCGCGGCGAACTGCCCGCCCGCCTCGATCGCGAGCCGAATCGGGCGGCGACCGAGGATGATCGCGGCAATCAGGCCGAGCGCGAGAACCGGCAGCACCAAAGGGCCGATCATCAGCCCAGCCACCGCCACCCCGAGCGCGCCAGCGGCCATCCCAAGCCAAACGCCGTACCAGCGGATCAGCTTGTGCCCGATATATTTGTAGCGATCGACCCAGCCAAGCGCGAGGACGTGGCGGCGGATATAGCTATGCGACAGATAGGCGCGGCAGGCGATGCGACGCCGCCGCCGGAACTCGGCCGCCGATCCGGTGACCGCGGTTTCATAGGCATGGACGTCGGGCGCGCTGATCAGGCGATAGCCCATGAAGACGACGTTCATCGACACCAGCATGTCATCGAGCAAATGCGCGGGCACTTGCGGATAGAGCGCCCGCCGCGTCGCGAAGATCGAGCCGTCGGCACCCATCGTCGAGCCGCTGCGCGATTCGAGCCGCTTGATCCGTTCCTCCAGCCGCCAATAGGCCGACGAGGTCGTCGCGGCGCTGCTGTCGTTCGGATTGGTGTAGTGCAACGTCCCGCACACCCCGCCGACCTCGGGATCGGCGAAATAGGACAAAAGCGGGGCGACGCTGGCCGGATCGAGCATGACGTTGGCATCGGTGAAGATGACGATGTCGGTGTCGCATTCTGCCATCATCCGCGCCATACCGGTCGCCTTGCCGACACGGACCGGCGCTTCGTGAACGGTGAGCAGGTCGGGATGCGCGCGCAGCAGCTCCAGCGTATCATCGCTGCTCTTGTCGACGAAACAGCGGAAACGCATCGCCGGCCAGGCGCGGCGGATCGCGCGCAGATTGTCGAGCTTGGCCGCGCTCGACGCCGCCTCGTTATATGCGCAGAACACCAGCGTCGCGCTTGGCTCAAACGCGCCGCGCGTCACCGGCCGCTCGTGCAGAAGGCGTAGCGTCGCCGGGTAGATCAGATAGGGAAACACCGCGAGCAACCCGAGCGCCAGCGCGCCCAGCGCCAGCACGGCGATCGTCATGCCTGCTCCGCCAGCGTCAGCGACGTCAGATGGCGGCGCGCGCGTTCGCGCAGCGGAGGATCGCCGAGCGCCGCGACGATCGCCTGCCCTCGCGCCGGCCAGTCGAAGCCGTGCTCGCACGCGGCATAGGCATTCGACTGCAAGCGGTTGAGCCAATCAAAATCGTCGATCATCGTCATGCACAACTCAGCGAGCGCGCGCAGGCTCGGCGCTTCGGCGAAATCGCGGTGCGTGTGAACCGGGAGGCCGTCGATCGCGCCCTTGAACCCCGCCATCGGCACGCGCGCGAAGATGTAACTGGTCAGGCGGACCTTGACCCCTCGCCCGACCGTATCGGGCACCACCCCCAATCGGCACGTCTGCAGTTGCGCGGTCAGATCCTCGACGAAACCGCAGAAGCGGACGGTGGGATATTGCTGCTCGAGCGTCTTGCGCAGCGGCGCGCCTATGTCGCCGATCACGTCGAGCTCGATCCCGGCGCGAGCGAACCGCTCCGCAGAGGCGGCGAGCCAGTCGGTCAGGATATGCTGCTTGTGCAGCGATCCGCGGCCGCCGATCACCGCGATCCGGCGCGGAACCTTGGCATCGATCGTCCGCGCCTCGACGCGCGGCCCGTCATAGCCCGGCGTGGTCGTGATGTAGCGCCCGTTGGGCACGCTCGCCTCGAACAGCGCGCGCTCGCCACCGTTGATCAGGCTGACCATGTCGACGCCGCGCAGCACGCGATCTTCGAGCCGGCCGATCTTCCAGCCGTCGACCTTCATCGCCAGCAGGCGCAGCGGATCGCCGCCATAGGTCGCGTATTTCTCGGCGCGCGTCGTCCGCTCGTGCTCGTGCGCAACATAAAGCAATCGCCCGGCAGGATGGCGGCGCCGCCACGCGACGATCTTCGGCAGGACATGCGCGGACGCGAAATGATCGAGGATCACCCCGTCCCACGGCCGATCGAGGAGTGCGGCGAGCGCCTGGTGATAGGCGCGCGTGGCGTTGCGCCAGGCGAATAGCGGCAGTCCGCTCGCCAGCGACAGCGCATCGACGCGGCGCGCTCGCGGCACCAGCTGCCAGTTGATCCCGTTCTTCCGCTGCGCGCCCACCGGCTCGGCGCCGTTGGTCTGGGCGAGCACGGTGAGGTCGCACGCACTCGCCACCGCTTCGAGCACACCGCGCGAATAACTGATCTCACCCCCGAACGCCGGGCGGTAGGGAAAGACGCGCGTGAGATACAGCACCTCGGGCCGCCTGGGGGGAGGATATTCGCTCATGGCTCGACCTGTCGGCTGTGCATCGCGGCCCCCGCTGTGACGTGGGAAGGATGACCGCCGGCACCCGCGCCGGCTAGCCGTAGGGAATACGGATGCGCAGCGCGTCGAGGCCTCTTATCCTCGCCGCAGGATGATGATCGCAACGGCATTGCTGTTGGCCCTCGCCGCGCCAGCCGCGCGGCCTGCGCTGGTCGTGCATGTCGGCAACGATCCCGCCGCGGTGCTACGGTTCGAAAAATGGCTCGGTTGCCCGGTCGAAGGCGTGTCGGTGCACAGCGGCCAGGCGAATTGGGCCGACTGGTCCGGATCAATCGGCTATCAGCTCAACCTGTGGCGCGGGACACGTCGCCGCCTCTATTGGTCGGTGCCGCTGATCCCCGAAGGCGCGACGCTCGACGATGCGGCGCGCGGCGCGTTTGACGCGCGCTATCGCGCCGCCGCGACGACGATCGCGGCACAGACCCCGGGCAATGCGGCGATTCCCATCCGCACCGGCTGGGAGTTCAACACCGCGCACATGCCTTGGGCCGCCCGGGGCCATGAGGCCGCCTTCGTCGGCGCCTATCGCCGTTTCGTCGCCGCATTTCGTGCCGCGTCGCCGCGCTTCAGGTTCGAATGGACGGTCAATCTCGGCGGCGACGACGATCCCGCGCGCGCCTATCCCGGCGACGGCTTCGTCGATGTGATCGGCATGGACGCCTATTACAACACGACCTGGGACTCGGCCGATGCCGCCAAGGCTTGGGCGTACAATGTCGATCGCCGCTACGGCCTCGCCTGGCTGGAAGCATTCGCCGCGCGGCATGGCAAGCCAACCGCCTACAGCGAATGGGGCGTGATGTCTGACACGGCAGGCCCCTATATCGCCGCCGCCGGACGCTGGTTCGCCGGGCATCACACGCTCTATCAATCCTATTGGGATTCGAACTCCGCGTTTCCGGGCAAGCTCAGCGGCGGTCGTCTCGGCCGCGCCGGCGCCGCCTATCGCGCCGCGTTCGCTTATTGCCGTCAACCCTGATCGAGGACGTGCGTTTCGATCCGATCGAGCACCCAGCGGTCGCCCGACGCGACGATCGCGGCGCGATAGCCGGGTGACGGCGTCCACGACACCGACGACCAATCGGCGCCGCCGTCGGTCAAACGCGCGGTCCCCGACGCATCGGAAACGAATTCGAAGCTGTTCATCGGCAGCGACATGCCGACGCCGACCGCCTTCAGATACGCTTCCTTGCGCGTCCAGCAATCGTAGAAGCTGACGATCCGTTCGGTCCCTTCGAGCACCGCGACGCGCGCGGCCTCTGCGACCGTGAAGCAATTCTCGGCGATGTCGAGCAGGTCGCCGTGTGGAACCGTCTGCTCGATGTCGCATCCCAGCAAGATACGGTCGCCGATCGCGATCAGCGCCAAGGGCCCGGCGTGCGAGACGCTGAAATGCAGCGTCGAGGCGGGAAGGTACGGACGACCGAACGGGCCGAACGCGATCACCACATCGCCTGGCGCGACGCTGAGGCGTGTCGCCAGCAGCCGTCGCGTCGCCGCGCGGCGCGCGAGGAAGCGTCGTCCGTCGGCATGACTGCGGAACTGTTCTGCTCGCCCCCGCTCGTCAGGCGTCGCCAGCGCGACATCGGCGGCGCGATCGGCGAGATCGATGTTCAGGCAATGCGCTTCGATGATCGTCGCCGCCACACCTATTCTGCCGCCACCTCGATCATCGCCGGCCCGGCGACGAGGCTCATGCGCCGTTCGAGCTCGCGACCCAGCACGGCGACATTCGGCAACTCGAAGACCGAGGCGTGGCCGCCGGGCACGTCGCGCGTCTCGAGCGCGGGGCCCAGCAAGGGGCGCCAGCCCGGCGCGTAATCGAGCTTCCCGTCGATCGGCGTCAGCAGCAGTGTGGGCACGTCGATCGGCGCGGGCGCATAAGCGTTGATCAGTCGCAGAAAGCGGTCGTTGACGTCGACCAGCGCGGCGGTGTCGTCGCGATCACGCTGGAAGCGGCGTAGTAAGCGCGAGACGTAGCCGTCGATCGTCTCTCGAGCATATTCGGCCCTTTCGCCGCGCGGCAATGCACGAAACCGCTCCAATTGCGAGCTGATGCGTCTCGACCGTTTCTGAAACTCGATCGGGTTACCCGAATCGAGCATCGCGAGGAGCCCTACCTCGCCGCCGCTCCGCACCAATTGCGCGGCAACCTCGTAGGCAAGGATGCCCCCGTTGCACCAACCACCGATCATATAGGGTTCGGCGGCATGCGAGCGGATCACCGCGGCCAGTTCGATCGCCAGTTCGGCGAGCGATGCTGTGTCGCGCAGCCCGTCGTGGGGGGGGGGGGGGGGGGGGGGCGCCGCGGGGGGGCGGGCCGCGGCCGGGGCGGCCGGGGCCGCGCGGCCGGGGGGCGGCGGGGGCCGG
>JBQCHO010000151.1:0-5283 GCA_051954635.1 Sphingomonas sp.
CTCTCGATCGAGAACCACCTGTCGACCCTCACTTTCGGCTTTCAGCGCTGGCCGCTGCCGGTCCACCGGCTCGATCGCGACACCTCGGGCTGCCTGCTGCTCGCGCGCAACCCCAAGGCGCACAAGCGCTTCCAGCGCGCGTTCGAAGCGGGGGAGGTGCGCAAGCGCTATCTTGCCGTGCTCGACGGAGAGCCCGAGGGCGAGAGCGGGACGATCGACCTGCCGCTGGTCAAGATCAGCAGCGCCGAGCGCGGCTGGCGGATGACGGGGGCGAACAACGGCAAGCCGTCGCGCACCGCCTGGCGCGTGCTCGCGGTGCGCGAGGGGCGCGCGCTGGTCGAGTTCCGCCCAGAGACCGGCCGCACGCACCAGATCCGCGTCCATGCCGTCGAGGGGCTCGGCGCGGCGGTGGTCGGCGATCCGGTTTATGGAAGCGGCGGTGAGGCGATGCTGCTCCACGCCGCCGAACTCGTCGTGCCGCGCCCGCCCAAGCCCGACATTGCCGCCGAGGCGCCACTGCCGCCGAGCTTCGTTGCGGCGGGGTTCGGCGATTTTGCCGGGGAATTCGCCGGCTATGTCGATGGTTGAGATACCCGAGGACGCGATCGAGGAACGCTTCCTCGCCGCGACCGGGCCGGGCGGGCAGAACGTCAACAAGGTGGCGACCGCGTGCCAGTTGCGCGCCGACGTGTTCAAGCTGGGGCTCGCGCCCGACGTCTATGCGCGGTTGAAGGTGCTCGCGGGTTCGAAGATGACGACCGCGGGCGAGCTGGTGATCACCGCACGACGCTACCGCACGCAGGAGGCAAACCGCCAGGACGCACGCCAGCGGCTCGCCGACCTGCTCGCCCAGGCGCATCACCGGCAGGCGAAGCGCCGCCCGACCAAGCCGAGCAAGGCCGCCAAGGCGCGGCGTGTCGATGCCAAGAAGGGGCGCAGTGCAGTGAAGGCGGGGCGGGGGCGGGTGACGCTGGATTAAGATGAGGTCGTCACCCTGAACTTGTTTCAGGGTCCATGGCGCGCCATCTGCCAAGTGCGTGCGGCTAGCGTTGCGCCATGGATGCTGAAACGAGTTCAGCATGACGATTGTGAGAATGAGAATGTACGACTTCGCCATCGCCGCCGATTCGAAGGCTGAGCTCTACCGCGACCTCGCGTCTGCGCTCGACGCGCTGACGGCGGACGAGCCCGACGGTATCGCCAACATGGCCAATGCCGCAGCGCTGATCTGGCAGTATCTGCCCGATCTCAATTGGGCGGGTTTCTATCGAATGGTGGGTGGCGAGCTCGTGCTCGGCCCGTTCCAGGGCAAGGCGGCGTGTATCCGCATTCCGCTCGGCAAGGGCGTGTGCGGCACCGCGGCGGCGACGGGTGAGACGCAGCGCGTCGCCGACGTCCATGCCTTTCCCGGCCACATCGCCTGCGACGCGGCGAGCCGGTCCGAGCTGGTCGTGCCCATCGTGCGCGATGGCGCGGTGCTCGCGGTGCTCGATCTCGACAGTCCGCACGCCAATCGCTTCGATGCCGAGGACGCGGCGGGTTGCGAGGCGCTCGCCGCGTTGCTCTCGGCGCGGATCGGTTAACCCTACGCCGCCCCAAAGCGGGACGCGCTTGGTCGTGGCGAGCGGCTCGGCGGCATGGTAAGCAACCCGTAAAGATCGGCCGCGTCGGCGACTCAAGTCACGCGTTCGACAGGGAGAATTTACCATGCGCACCCTCCTTCTCGCCACCGCCGCCGCCTTCGGTCTCGTCGCTGCCGGTCCCGCTTTGGCGCAACATGCGCCGCACACCCCGCCAGCCGGCGGCTGGCATGGCGGCGGGCAGTGGCACGGCAATAGCGGCGGCAACTGGCACTGGTCGGGCGGGCAGCGGCACGATTGGGGCGGCAGCATCGGCGGCCGCTGGATCGGCGGCGCGCGCGCGCCGGGCGGCTGGAGTGCGTATCGCCGGCCGGTGCGCGGCTGGGCGATGCCGAGCTACTGGCTGGCGCCGAGCTTCTATATCACCGATTGGAACGGCTATGGGTTGAGCGCGCCGCCCTACGGCTATCACTGGTCGCGTTATTACGACGATGCGGTGCTGGTCGATCAATATGGTCGCGCGATGGATTGCGTCGATGGAATCGCCTGGGACGGCGGGCATGCCGATCACGACGATGACGATTACGACTATAGCCACGATGTCGGCCCCGGCGCGCCCTATCCGCCGCCGCCCGGCATGATGCCGCCTCCGCCACCGCCCCCGGGCGAACGTGTCGAGCGGCGCGTCTATCGCTACGAAGGCGCTGCGCCGCCGGTGGTCGTGCATAGCGGTCCCGATTGCGGTTGCGTCGGCACCGTCGCGGGCGGCTGGTATTATCCGCCGGCGACCACGACGACGGTGACGATCACCTCGGTGCCGGTGACGACGACCACGACCCGCACCGAATATGTCGAGGAATCGCGGCCGGTGGTCGTGCATCGCGTGCGGCGGGCTTATCACCCGCACACCCCGACCAAGATCATCCGCCGCTATCACACCAAGCTGATCAAGCGCTGAGGCGCGGCCCGCGGGTCGCGCGGGGGGAGCAGAAGTGGCGGCGCATCTCGCTGAAGGCGCCGTCACTTCTGCACCGGGATTTCTCAATCGCGTCCCGCGCCGGCGAAGGTGACGAGGCTTTCGCTGCCGTCCGCCGCCAGCGCCGAGACGCCGACGAAGGTATCGTCGACGGGGATGTTCTTGAGCACCGTCTGGGTGCCGGTCACGTCGCGGCTGTCTGTCCAGTCCTGCTTGTCGTCGCGGCGCCAGTGGACGCGGTAGGCGACGGCGCCGGGCACGGATTGCCATTTGACGGTCGTGTCGAACGATAGCGCGCCGGCGATCGTCACGCCTTGCGGCGCGGCAGGGGCGGCGGCGAGGCGGCGGATCAGCGCGACGTTGATCGCGGTGACCTTGGCGAGATAGGGGAAGTCCATCTTGTCGGCGGTGTCGCCATATTGGATGCCGCCCTCGGAGCGCAGATCCTGGTGCTGCTGCGTCCAGTTCTCGGCGCCGACGGTGAAGCGGATCGCGGGATAGCCGAGCGCGAGGAACGGGAAATGATCGCCGCCACGGCCGAAGCGATCGGGGCGGCGGTTGACGAAGACGTCGAGGCCTTGCGGAAGGCCTTGCGCGACATGGTCGGCGGCCTTGGCGAGCGCGCGGCTGGGGCCGTCGTCCTCGCCGCCGAGCGCGCGGCGGATCATCTGTTGATGGAGATCCTCAGAGGCGCGGATGCCTTCGGAAAAGACGCGGACGCGGTCGGCGACGCGCACGCCGTTCTGGCCCATCGTATTGCCGACGATATCGTTGTTGAGCATCGCATCGACCTGCCAGCCGCGCTTCTTCGCGGTATCGGCCAGCAGCGTCGATCCATAAAGCCCCTGTTCCTCGCCGGCGACCGCGGCGTAGACGATCGTCGCCTTGAAATGCTCGCGGGAGAGCAGGCGCGCGGCTTCGAGGACGAGCGCGACGCCCGAGCCGTCGTCGTTCGCGCCGGGCGCGTCGGCAGTCGCGTTCATCACGTCGGTCACGCGGCTGTCGAGATGGCCCGAGACGATGACGAAGCGATTGGGATCGCTGCCCTTCTGGACGCCGAGAATGTCGGCGATCTCGACGCCTTCGGGGGGCAGGCGGTCGCCGGTCATGTGGTCGGCGATCAGCTCGACGGCGATGCAGCCGCCGCACTCCTTGCCGATGGCCGCGAATTGCGCCGCGACCCAATGCTGCGCGGCGCCAATGCCGCGCCTGGGGTCGGTCTGCGACGAGAGCGTGTGGCGCGTGCCGAAGGCGACGAGATGCTCGACGGTGTCTTTCAGCCGCGCCGGATCGGCGCTGGGCGTGGCGGGCGCGGCGGCGGTGGCGAGGAGCAGCGGGGCGAGGATCAGGGCGCTTCTGGGCATCGTCGGAGGGGTCTCCAGCGGGGGTGAAGTGGAGAAAGTGGAGAGTGTGGCGCGGTGTTCGCGAGGGTGCCGCCAGCCGCGCGGATTTCGGCGGCGGAGCAGAGTGGGAAAATCGCGCATGGTGATGGTGTGACAGCGAATTTCCAACATTGCCAGCGGCGATATCGAACCGCCATCCATCCCGTTTTGCGAATATAGATTTACGTAAAACATAAAATAAGCTATGCGAGTCGTGATATTCGGTAATGGAGGACGTGATGAGACATCGCTGGCTGGAGCATCTGCTGAGTTTGGGCATCGGGCTCGTCGCGCTCGGGATGAGCGTCGGCCTGGTGATCGTGCTGGTCGGGCTGTTCACCGGCGAGGCGGCGCAGACGACGTTGCCGCTCGCGTTCGACGGCACCGCGCGCCACGCGGTCACGCTGCGCGAGAGCGGCGCGGCGGTCGGGCAGATCGCGAGCGATCACGGCACGCTGACGGTCAAGGCGGGGGGCGCGGTCTATCAGCTCGGCCAGTTGCTCGACGTTCTGCTGAGCGGCGGGCTGCTGCTGGTGATCCTCTATCGGTGTCGCCGGCTGGTCGCGGCGATCGCCGCCGGGCGGCCGTTCGAGGCGGGCAATGTGCGGTCGCTGCGATGGGTCGGCTTGATGCTGATCGCGCTCAATGTCTGGATGTGGCTGCGGATGCTCGTGCTGCCGCTGCTGCTGATCCCGCATCTGATGCTGGCGGGCGGTTGGCAACTGGGCCCGGCTTTGTCGCGTGGCAGCCCGGGCGAGCATCTCGCGCGGATCGATGCGCAACTGTCGATCGTGCCACTGCTGGTCGGGGTGGTCGTGCTGGTTCTCGCCGAGGCGTTTCGCGCCGGGCGGCTGCTCAGCGAAGAAAACGAGGCGTTCGTCTGATGGCGATCGTGGTCAACATCGACGTGATGCTGGCGAAGCGGAAGATGTCGGTGACGGCGCTCGCCGAGGCGGTCGGCATCTCGCTCACCAACCTGTCGCTGCTCAAGACCGGCAAGGTGAAGGGCGTCCGCTTTGCCACGCTCGACGCGATCTGCGTGGCGCTCGAGTGCCAGCCGGGCGACGTGCTGGAGTATCGGGCGGAGGAGTGAAGCGCGAACGGCGGGAACCGGTGGCAGCTTTCGCCCATTAGCGGACATCCCGAGGGCCGGGGGTGACTGTGGGTTACGTGCCTGATAGGTGAGACCGCTAATGGCGATCGGAAGTCGATCAGCCTTCAGGAGAGTATGCGTGCTTTTTCACACCATGGTCGGATCGAACGACATTGAACGATCCAAGCGCTTCTACGACACGGTGCTCGGCACCTTGGGTGCAGGGGAAGGGACGCGGAACATCGCCGACAG
>JBQCHO010000152.1:0-13675 GCA_051954635.1 Sphingomonas sp.
CTTCTGCTCGGCGTTCCACGCGATCTCGTCGAGGTTCTCGCCCAACGTGCGGCCGGTGACCGTTAGGCACTCGCCGTGGAGGTAGCCGCCGTCGAGCAGCGTCTTCATCACCATGTAGACGCCTCCCGCCTCGTACATGTCCTTGGCGACATACTTGCCGCCGGGCTTGAGGTCAGCGATATAAGGCGTTGATTTGAATATTTCGGCGACGTCGAACAGGTCGAACTCGATCCCCGCCTCATTGGCCATCGCGGGAAGGTGGAGCCCCGCGTTGGTCGAGCCGCCGGTCGCCGCCACGACGCGCGCGGCATTCTCGAACGCGGCACGGGTGCAGATGTCGCGCGGGCGGATGTTCTTTTCCAGAAGGTTCATCACCTGCTCGCCCGCTGCGACCGCGAGCCCGGCGCGATCGGGGTACGGCGCGGGCATCATGTTCGAATTGGGCAAACTGAGCCCGATCGCCTCGCCGACGCACGCCATCGTGTTGGCGGTGAACTGCCCGCCGCACGCGCCGTGGCCAGGGCACGCGACCTTTTCGAGCTCGATCAGCTCCTGCAACGGGCACGACCCTGCGGCATATTGGCCGACGGCTTCGAACACATCGACAACGGTGACGTCCTCGCCCTTAAAATGTCCGGGCAAAATCGATCCGCCATAAACGAAGATCGAGGGGATATTGAGCCGCAACATCGCCATCATCATGCCCGGCAGCGACTTGTCGCACCCCGCGAACCCGACCAGCGCGTCATAGCAATGGCCGCGCACGCTGAGCTCGACCGAATCGGCGATAACCTCGCGACTGACGAGGCTCGACTTCATCCCCTGGTGGCCCATCGCAATGCCATCGGTGACGGTGATCGTGTTGAACCTTCGCGGCATCCCGCCATTGGCGATCACCCCGCCGCGCGCGGCATCGGCCTGCGCGTTGAGCGTCGTGTTGCACGGCGCCGAATCGTTGCCGGCGCTGGCGAGGCCGACGAACGGCTTGGCGATGTCTTCCTCGGGAATCCCCATCGCATAATAGTAACTGCGGTGCGGGGCGCGCTCGGGACCGACGGAGACGTGGCGGCTGGGCAGGCGGGATTTGTCGAAGCGGTTAGTCATGGCGACAGGCTATTTCCCGATTGAGCCCGTTTACGCAACCCTGTTGCGCGTTGCGTCGATTACACGGCCAAGAATGTCGGCCCATCTTGCGACACCGGCATCGTCGGCGATCAGGTCGTTGCGCACCTCGATCGCCAGATAGGGCAACCCCCTGCCTTCGCCGTGGCGGTTGAGCGTCGCGTTGAGCAGCTTGCCGGAATAAGGCTGGTTGTCGCCGACCTCGAGTCCTTCGGCTTTAAGCAGATCGATCGCGATCCGCGCGGCGCGATCATCCTCATTGTAGAGGATGCCGACTTCCCACGGCCGGTCCCCTCGCGCGCTTTCGAGCCGTGGCGTGAAGCTGTGGATCGCAGCGAGCAGCTTGGGCCTGGTCTGGTCGATCAGCGCCGCGAGCGCCTCGTGATATGGATCGTGATACGCGGCGATCCGCGCCGCACGATCGGGTACCGCGTTGCCGGGAATGACATGGCCGTCGCTGACCGATGGAATCAGATCGGGATGTTCGGCCTCGCGGTGAAGATCGATCACCAGCCGCGAGACGGTGGCGAGGATCGCCGGCGCGTCGAGGCGAGCAGCCAGCGCCCGCGTCAGCGGCTCAGCGCCGATATCGACCGCGATGTGGAGGTCGAGTTGCTCGGGACGCACACCGAGCTCGATCCCCTCGGGCACCTGGTTCGAGGCATGGTCGCACAGCAGCAACACGTCGCTGGTGCCGGGGATGATCTCGGGCTTGCTCATGACTTCTTCCGCGATTTGAAGGCGGCGAGCGCAGCGGCGAAGGCCGGGCCCGCAAAGGCGGCGTCGAACGCGGCGGCGTGCGACGGATCGGATTGATCGGCCAGCGTGCGCTTGAGTTGGGCGATGGCCTCGGGCGGGTAAGTCGCGATCGTCGAGGCAAGCGCCGCCGCCTCGTCGAGCGCGCAATCGACCGTCAACTCGACCAACCCGATCCGCGTTGCTTCATCGGCGTCGATCGATTGCGCCGAGAACAGCATGCGGCTGGCTTGCCCGCGACCGATCTGCGCGATCAGCCGGGAGACATCCTCCGCGGGGTAACCGATGCCGAGCTTGGCGGGCGTTACCGCGAAACTCGCGGCTGCGCCGGCAAGGCGCATATCGGCGGCGAGCGCCAGCGCAACCGCTGCACCGTAGCAGCCGCCGTCGATCGCCGCGATCGTCGGGATCGGCAGCGCCGCGAGCGCCTCGATGCCGGCGCGCATCGCAATCCGAAAGCCGGCCGCGGCATCGAGATCTTCGGCAAAGGTCGAAAATTCGGAAATGTCCGCACCCGCCGAAAAGATGCCCGCGACGCCCGAGCGGAGGATCAGCACGCGCGCATCGCTCGCGGCGATCTCCCCCAACGCTTCGGGCAAACGACGCCAGCCGGTCAGCGGGATCGCGTTGCGCGCGGCCGGGTTGGCGAGCGTCAGCGTCGCAATGCGATCGTCGAGCGTCCAGTCGATCATCGCCGCGCGTGATGCCCGGACGAGCGGCGGTCAGGCAAGGGTCGATTCGAGCAACCACCAATCGGCGCGCGTCGATCGGATCGCGGCAGCGGCCGCACTGCAAGCCGCGCGGTCCTCGAACAGCGCGAAGCAGGTCGCGCCCGATCCCGACATACGCGATAGGGTGACGCCAAGCTGCGCCGCCAGCGCGTTGAGCACGCCGTCGATCGCCGGGGCGATTTCCCGCGCGGGCCTTTCGAGGTCGTTTCGCCCTGTCAGCGCGACCGCGAGGACATCGCCGTCGCCCAGCGCACCGCGATCGTAGCCGTCCCACGCGCGGAACACGGCCGCGGTCGACACCGCCACGCCGGGATTGACCAGCAATACCGGCGTCCCAGCCAGGCTCGCAACGGGTTCGAGCTTGGTGCCCGTGCCGCTCCCGCGCGCTGCGACGCAAATCAGACAAGCCGGCACGTCGGCACCGAGTTTTGTCGCGCAGGCAATCAGGCGCGGATCGTCAAGAGCGATGTCCCGCTTTTTCGCCAGGACACGCAACATCGCCGCGGCATCGGCCGATCCGCCGCCGATCCCCGACGCCACCGGCAGTCGCTTGTCGAGCGTGATCGCCAGCGGCGGGACCGCGCCGAACATCTCTACGAACGCGTCGCGCGCTGCGAGCACAAGGTTGCCGCCCTCTCCCGCCAGCGACTCCGCGAAGGGCCCCGTAATCGCGAACCGATCCTCGCTCGCCTCCTCGACCGTCAGCACATCGCCATCGATCAGAAACGCGAACAGCGTCTCGATGTCGTGATAGCCGTCCGCACGGCGGCGGCGCACATGGAGCGCGAGGTTGATCTTGGCCGGCGCGACCTCGACGATGGCGGGCACGTCAGTTGTCGACGGGGCCGGCGCCAAGGCCGTTGTCGATCTTGGCGAGCAGCCGCGCCTTGTCGGCGCCGTCGGCGGTCACCGCCGCCGCACGCCAGGCATAGCGCGCTTCATATTCGCGACCGGTTTTCCAATAAGCGTCGCCGAGATGCTCGTTGATCGTCTCGTCGGCGGGCTGGCCTTGTGCGGCGCGCTCGAACAGCGGCAGCGCCTTGGCGACATCGCCCTTGCGGAAATAGGCCCAGCCGAGCGAATCGGTGATCGCCGGATCGCCGGGCTTGAGCGTGCTCGCCTTTTCAAGCAGCTCGAGCGCCTTGCCGACATCGCCGCCATGTTCGAGCTCGGCATAGCCCAGATAGTTGAGCGCCAGCGGCTCGTTCGGCGCAAGCTCGACCGCCTTGCCGAGCGCCGATCGCGCGCCGGGCCAATCGCCCGCTTCCTCCAGCGCGCCGCCTTTTTGGAGGTACATCGACCAGTCGGCCGCGTTGCCCGCACGGCGGATCGCTTCATCATAGGCCTTGGCCGCCTCGGCATAGCGATCGAGCGACACGAGCGCGTCGCCGTAGCGCTGCGCATCGGCCGCGGTCGCGCCCGAGCCGTTGTTGATCTGCGCCGCGGCGGCGAGCGCCTGCTTGTTGTCGCCGGCATCGTCGAGCACCGCCACCCGCGCCGACCGCGCGATCCCGGCAAACGGCCCTTGCGGATCGATGCCGTCGAGCGTCGCGAGCGACAATCTGGTTTCGTCGCGCTGCGCCAGCGTTTGCGCGAGCAGCAGCCGCGCGCGATCGTCCCGCGGATCGATCCGCAGCGACGCGCGCGTTAACACGACGGTGAGCGGACTCGGATCGTCGTGCGACAGATCCGACGCCAGGCGATCGAACAGGTGGGCCGCACCGAAGGCGAGGCCCGGCTGCGCGCCCTTGCCGATCTGGTCGCGAAATGCGTTCAGCACCGGATCGTCGCCCGCCAGCAACGCCCGCGCTTTGTCCCCCTGCCCCTTCGCGGCGAGCAATTGCGCGGCGGCAATACGGAAGTCGAAACTGCCCTGATCGGGGGCGAGCAGCGCCTGCACCGCGGCGACGCCGTCGTCGGTCTGGCCGGTCGCAATCAGCAACAGCGCGCGGTTCTCGGCATAATAACGCCGGCCGATCGGATTGGCGGCGCCGGTCAGTTTGGCGATCGCATCTTTGTCGCCGCGGTCATAGGCCTGCCAGGCGCGCAGCACCGGCGCCATGAAATCGATCGGCGTGCCGTCGAACCGGTCGATCGCGGCATCCGCGGCGCGCTTGTCGCCCGCGGCTATCGCTGCGGCAAGGGCCGATACCGCGCTGTCGGCCGGTGCCGCGCCCGCCTTGCTCAGCACCGCCATCGAGCGATCGACCAATGCAT
Source organism: Sphingomonas sp. (assembly GCA_051954635.1). Lineage (GTDB taxonomy): Bacteria > Pseudomonadota > Alphaproteobacteria > Sphingomonadales > Sphingomonadaceae > Sphingomonas. Next base: position 4,827 of record JBQCHO010000152.1, read on the forward strand.
AATCGCCGGCATCGAGCGCCGCGCGATAAGCACGCAGCGCGATCACCGGATTGCCCGGTGCGGCGTCGAGCGCGGCGGCATAGCTCGTCACCGCCGCGGTGACGTCGCCGCCGGCATCGGCCGCGCGCGCCTTCAGATAGGCGGCGAGATCGCTCGACTGCGCCTCGGCAAAGGCCGGGCTGGCGCACAACAGCGCCGCCGCGCCGCTGATTAGGATACGCTTACATATTGGGATAATTGGGCCCTCCACCGCCTTCGGGAGCGACCCAGGTGATGTTCTGGGTCGGATCCTTGATGTCGCACGTCTTGCAATGGACGCAGTTCTGCGCGTTGATCACGAACTTCGGCGCGCCTTCCTCTTCGCCCACGATCTCGTAAACGCCGGCGGGACAATAACGCTGCGCCGGCTCGTCGTACATCGGTAGATCATACGCGACCGGGATCGCCGGGTCCTTGAGCGTCAGGTGGCACGGCTGATCCTCCTCGTGGTTGGTGTTCGAAATGAACACCGAGGAGAGACGATCGAATGTCAGCACGCCGTCGGGCTTGGGATAGTCGATCTTGGGGACGAGATCCTTGCGCCACAGGCTGTCGTGATCGGGCTTGTGCTTCATCGTGAACGGCATCTTGAGCCCGAAATGTTCGAGCCACATCGTCACGCCGGCGAGCACCGAGCCGAGCTCGTCGCCGAACTTCTTGACCAGCGGCGCGACGTTGCGGACGACGCCAAGCTCCTTTTCGACCCAGCTCGCGCGGTATTTTTCGGGATAGGCGGTCAGCTCGTCATGCTCGCGCCCCGCGGCGATCGCCTCGAACGCGGCTTCGGCAGCCATCATGCCCGATTTCATCGCGGTATGCGTGCCCTTGATCCGCGGCACGTTGAGGAAGCCCGCGGTGTCGCCGATCAGCGCGCCGCCGGGAAACGCCAGCTTGGGCACCGACTGCCAACCGCCGTCGCTGATCGCGCGCGCGCCGTAGGAAACCCGCTTGCCGCTTTCGAGGATCGCGGCGATCGCCGGATGCGTCTTCCAGCGTTGCATCTCGTGGAACGGCGAGAGGTGCGGGTTGGTGTAGTTCAACCATGTCACGAAACCGAGCGCGACCTGCCCGTTCGCCTGGTGATAGAGGAAGCCGCCGCCGTTCGACCCGTTGGTTTCGCTGAGCGGCCAGCCCTGCGTGTGAATGACGCGGCCGGGAACGTGCTTGTCCGGCGCGATGTCCCACAATTCCTTGATGCCGATGCCGTAGATCTGCGGCTCGCACTCGGCGCGCAGGTCGAACAGGCGGGTCAGCTCCTTGGTCAGGTGGCCACGCGCGCCCTCGGCAAACAAGGTATATTTGGCGTGGAGCTCGAGCCCCGGCTGGTAATCGGACTTGTGGCTGCCGTCCCGCGCGACCCCCATGTCGCCGGTCGCGACCCCGCGCACCACTTGCTTGTCGCCCTCGAACAGAATTTCCGCGGCGGGGAAGCCGGGGAAAATCTCCACCCCCAGCGCCTCGGCCTGCCCGGCGAGCCAGCGGCATAGATTGCCGAGGCTACCGGTATAGGTGCCGTGGTTGCGCATGAACGGCGGGATGAGGAATTCGGGCATCGAGCGCTTGCCCTTGCGCGTAAGCGTCCAGTGATGGTTCTCGGTCACCGGCGTCTCGGCGAGCGGGCAGCCTTGTTCGCGCCAGTCGGGGATAAGCTCGTCGAGCGCCTTCGGGTCGATCACGGCGCCCGACAGGATATGCGCGCCGACTTCGGAGCCCTTTTCGAGGATGCAGACCGAAAGCTCGCTGCCCTTTTCGGCGGCGAGCTGCTTCAGGCGGATCGCCGCGGACAGGCCCGCCGGCCCGGCGCCGACGATCACCACGTCGTAAGGCATCGACTCGCGGTCGCTCATCATCATCTCCTCGTCGCCGCCGGCGCGGCTGAATCTCGTCGCGCTCAGGCAACGCTTGGTCGGCCAACGCGTGCACGCGAATTGACCGGCTCGTCAACCGGTGACTCTAGTGCGCGACCATGGGGGCAGATCAAAGCATAGACTGGGCGCAGGCCGCCGCAAGCGCACTCGACTGGTGGCAGGAAGCCGGCGTCGACACGCTGGTCGAAGATACGCCGCGCGACTGGCTGGCGCCCGCTGCGGCGAGGAGCGCCCCCGCGACGCTCGCCGCCGAACCCGCCTCGGCCGCACCGCCCGCGACGCTGGCCGAATTCGAAGCGTGGCGAGTGAGCGCCGCCGCGCCCGATGCCGGATGGGGCACCCCGATCGCGCCGGGCGGCGATGCGGCTTCCGGGCTGATGGTCCTGCTCGACATGCCCGAGCGTGAGGACGCTACGGCGGGCCATCTACTCGCCGGCAATGCAGGACGGCTGTTCGATCGGATGCTCGCCGCGATCGGCCGCGATCGGCAGTCGATCTACCTCGCCTCGCTCGCGGTCGCGCGCCCGATCAGCGGGCGTATATCGCCCGAAGCCGCCGAGACGCTCGGTGAAATCGCGCGCCATCACATCGGTCTCGTCCGCCCGAAGCGGCTGTTGGTGATGGGCGATGCGGCGAATCGTGCCGTGCTCGGGACCAGCGCGGCTGCGAGCCGGTCGATTTTACATGTAGTTAAGCATGACGCCGGACAATCGGAGGCGGTCGCGACATTTCACCCGCGCTTCCTCCTCGAAAACCCGGCGCACAAGGCCAGGGCGTGGAAGGACCTGCAGGTGTTGATCGGGGATTTGGGGGCATGAAGACTTTTCTGCTGGCAGCAACCGCGCTGATCGCGGCGAGCCCTGCGATGGCGGCCTCGCCGAGCGACATCGACACCAAATTCCCCGCCGCCGTCACGACGCCTGTGAGTGCGATCCCCGCGCAGCTCGATCCGGCGCAGCGCAGCGGTTATCGCCAGGTGTTCACCAGCATCCACGCCGGCCAGTGGGCCGACGCGCAGATCGAACTCGATGCGATGAAGCCGGGTCCGCTCCACGCCATCGCGCGCGCCGAGCTCTACACTGCCAAGGGCTCGCCCAAGGTCGAGCGCGATCCGCTCGTCGCCTTGCTCGCCCAGGCGCCCGAACTCCCCGAGGCTGATCAGCTTGCCGCGCTGGCCAAGCGCCGCGGCGCGACCGACGATCAGCTGCCGACGATCCCCGAGGAAGCCCGGCTTAACTGGATTCCCGGCGCCCCCAACCGCGTCCATCTCCGCGGCGACGCCAGCGACGCCGCCGCCGCGCAGCTCGCGGTGGCGATGCAGCCTTACGTCAAGGACGACAACGGCGTCGCCGCGCAGGCGCTGCTCGAATCGACTTCCGGCCTGTCGGGCGACGCGCTGACCGAATGGCAGGCGCGTGTCGCGTGGATTTACTACCTCGCCGGTGACGACACCAATGCGCGACTGATGGCCGCCAAGAGCGCCACCGCGCCGAGCGACTGGGGCGCTCAGGCCAATTGGACGATCGGCCTCGCCGCCTGGCGCGAGCATGATTGCGCGACCGCTTCGAGCGCGTTCCTCACCGTCGCGACCCGTGCGGCCGACATCGATCTGCGCGCCGCCGCGCTCTATTGGGCGAGCCGCGCCAACATGGTTTGCGGGCGCCCCGACCTGATCCAGAGCGAGCTCAACAGCGCGGCGCAGTATAAGGAAACCTTCTACGGACTGCTGTCGCGCCAGGCCCTCGGCCTCGCGCCGCCGCCCCCGCCGGCGAGCAACGGGGGCAATGAGTGGAAGCAACTCTCGCGCCTGCCCAACGTCCAGGTCGCCGCCGCGCTGGCCGAAATCGGCGAAGCCGATCTCGCCGACGAGGTGATCCGCCACCAGGCCGCGATCGGGGCGCCGCAGGATTATCCCGCGCTCACCCGCCTGTCGGCCGATCTCAACCTGCCGGAGACGCAACTTTGGCTCGCGCATAACGGCCCCGCCGGCGCCGAACCGTCGGTCGCCTCGCGCTATCCGGCGCCGAACTGGACCCCCGATGGCGGCTGGCGCGTCGACAAGGCGCTGGTTTACGCCCACGCGCTGCAGGAATCGCGCTTCCGTCGCGACGTCGTCAGCCCGGCGGGCGCCTACGGCCTGATGCAGATCCGTCCCGCCGCCGCCACCGACATCGCGCGCAACAAGGGGCAGGCCGATCGCACTTACGACCGCGACGCGCTCACCCGCCCGTCGACCAATATCGAGATCGGCCAATCCTATCTCGAACAGCTCCGCGATCAGCCCGCGACCGGCGGTCTGCTGCCCAAGGTGATCGCCGCCTACAATGCCGGGCCGCAGCCGGTCGCGGCATGGAATGCCGATGCGCGCGATAACGCCGATCCGCTGCTTTACATCGAATCGATCCCCTATTGGGAAACGCGCGGCTACGTCGTCTCGGTGATGCGCAATTACTGGATGTACGAGGCCGAGGAAGGCAAGAAATCGCCGAGCCGCGCCGCGCTCGCCCAGGGCATGTGGCCGCGGTTTCCCGGATTGAAGGGTCCCGAGGCGGTGCGGGTCAGCACCCCGGCCGACAAGCGCGCGCTCGCCAGTGCAGATTGACGAGGGCGCGACCTTCACCCCGGTGCGCATCGCGGTGCTCACCGTCTCCGACAGCCGCAGCCTCGCCGAGGATCGCTCGGGCGATACGCTCGTCGAGCGGCTGACGAGTGCCGGCCACGTCCTTGCCGCGCGCGCGATCCTGAAAGACGACAGCGACGCGATCGTCGCGCAGCTCCACGCCTGGATCGACGATGCCGAGGTCGACTGCGTGATCACCACCGGCGGCACCGGCGTCACCGGCCGCGACGTGACGCCCGAGGCGATCGAGCGCGTCGCCGACAAGATGATTCCCGGGTTCGGCGAGCTGTTTCGCTGGCAAAGTTACGCGACGATCGGCACCTCGACGGTGCAATCGCGAGCCTGCGCCTGCGTCGCACGCGGCACCTACATCTTTGCCCTCCCCGGCTCGACCGGGGCCGTCAGGGACGGCTGGGACGGCATTTTGGCGAGCCAGCTCGATAGCCGCCACCGGCCGTGCAATTTCGTCGAACTGATGCCGCGGTTGCGCGAGCGATAGTCTTTCGCGCGTCAGGCCTTCGAAATCTGCTCAAGCGTCTTGCCCGACAACGCGTCGCCGGCCTGGAGCGCAACATCGCCCAGCGACACGACGCCCGCCAGTTTGTCGCCGTCGGTGACGTAGAGCCGGCGTATCTGCTGATCCTGCATGGTCTTCGCAGCATCTGCGACCGAGCAATCCACCCCGACGCATACGGGCGACGGCGTCATGACGTCGCGAACCCGATCACCCGGCAGCTTGCCCGTCGCGACACCGCGGATCACGATATCTCTATCGGTGACGACACCGACCAGAGCACCGCCGTCTAGGACGGGCAGCGAACCGAAATTCCCCTCGGCCATCTTGGCCGCGACGGTTTGCAGATCGTCATCGGCCGACACCGTCTGCGGATCGGCGGTCATCACGTCGGTTATTGTCATCGTATCTCTCCTCATTGGCCAATAGACGCCGGGAGGCCGAGACGGGTTCCGTCATTGCACGTCGATCACTCCCCGGACCGTACCGCCGCCAGCTCGTGACCGTCCACATCCCGAAAATGAAACCGACGCCCGCCGGGGAAAGCGAAGATCGCGCGGGTGATCGTACCGCCCGCGGCTTCGACCGACGCCTGGGCAGCCTCGAGGTCGCCGACCTCGATTACCGGCAGTGCGGCGTCGGTCTTCTCGCTCGCATCGGCCTGAAAGCCGATATCGGTGTTGCCGCTGGTCGTCGCGGCGTAGGACGGACCGAAATCGGTGAAGCTCCAGCCAAACGCAGTGGCGTAGAACGCCTTGGCGCGGGCGGTGTCGGCTACGGGGAGTTCGAGGTAATTAAGGCGCGCAGACATCGTCGATCTCCTCTTGTGTTCTTGCTTCGTTCTCGCCTTTGCGTTAGCCTTTGTCAATGGCCGCCCGTCCTCGCCCCGTCCGCGGCGCGACGCTCAATGCCGAGAGCACGCGCTTCAATCTGCCGCAAACCGAGGCCGATGGCGATTGGCTCGATGCGCGCGAATCGCTCGACGGCGCGCCGCCGCCGCTGCGCACCACGGTGACGACCGAGCAGCCGCGCAAGATCATCACCCACAACCAGTCACCCGACATCGGCTTCGATCGCTCGATCAACCCCTATCGCGGCTGCGAGCATGGCTGCATCTACTGCTTCGCGCGGCCGAGCCATGCCTTTCACGACCTCTCGCCGGGGCTCGATTTCGAAAGCCGGTTGTTCGCCAAGCCCGACGCCGCGCGGCTGCTGCGTGAGGAGATCGCCCGGCCCGGTTATGTCGCCCGCCCGATCGCGTTCGGCACCAATACCGATCCCTACCAGCCGATCGAGGGCACATGGCGGATCACGCGTGGCTGTATCGAGGTGCTTGCCGAGGCGTGTCACCCGCTGACGATCACCACCAAGTCGGATCGGGTACTGCGCGATCTCGATCTGATCGCACCGATGGCCGCAAAAGGGCTGGCGGCGGTTGCGGTCTCGGTGACGTCGCTCGATCCCAAGGTGGCGATGACGCTTGAGCCGCGCGCGCCGGCGCCCGAACGGCGGCTGACGGCGGTGCGGCGGCTCGCCGATGCAGGCGTGCCGACCTATGTGTCGATCGCGCCGGTGGTCCCCGCAATCACCGATTACGAGATCGAGCATATCGTCGAGCGCGCCGCCGAATCGGGTGCGCGCGGCTGCTTCTTCCTGCCGGTACGGTTGCCGCACGAGGTCGCGCCGCTGTTCCGCGCCTGGCTCGACACGCACTTCGCCGATCGCGCCGGCAAGGTGATGGCGACCATCCAGTCGCTGCGGGGCGGCAAGGACAATGATCCGAACTTCTTCACCCGGATGCGCGGCCAGGGTCCGTGGGCCGAGCTAATGCGCCGCCGCTTCCAGATCGCGTGCCGCCGCTACGGCATAGGCAACGAGCGGATCATGCTGCGCACCGATCTTTTCCGGCGGCCGCGCGGGGCGCAAGGCGACCTGTTCGACTGACGCCGCCAGCCGCGCAGCCTCGCTTGCGTCGCCCCGACGCGGGGGATAATGACGAATTCTTGACTGATGGGGTGGCGGCAGACGGGTCCCGAGACCGCCGTATAGAGGATCCGACGAATTTGTGGCTGGTGCACCCGATGGGTCGCGCCTTTCTCCCCGTGGCATTGCGCGCCGGGATTTCGGCTAACCTGGTCTCGGTAATCGGTTTTCTGGTCGGCACCTGCGCTGCGCTCGCCTTCGCGCAGTGGCGTACGCCCGGCATGGCGCTGGTCGGGCTCGCGCTCGGCGTGCTGTGGCTGGTCTGCGACGGACTCGACGGCATGGTCGCGCGCGCGACCGGCACCGCGAGCGCGTTCGGCCGCGTGATGGACGGGGTTTGCGACCACGGCGTGTTCATCGTGATCTACGCCGCGCTCGCTTGGTCGATCGGCACGTCCGAAGCGTGGCTGCTCGCCGCGACGGCCGGGTTGGCGCACGCGATCCAGTCAAACCTCTATGAAGGCGAGCGCGCGCGCTTCCACCGCCGCCTGCGCGGCAACGCCCAGCCGATCGAGCCCGCCGCGAACGGCAGCGTCGTCGTCCGCTTCTACGATATGCTCGCCGGCAGCATCGATCGCGTCGCCGGCCGTTTCGACGCGGCGATGCGTGCCGCCGGCGGTCCGATCGCATTCGGCCGCGCCTATGGCGACGCCGCGGCGCCGGCGATGAAGGCGATGAGCCTGCTCAGCGCCAACGTTCGTCTCCTCCTGATCGCACTCGCGTGCCTCGCCGGCTCCCCTGAGATGTTCTGGCTCGCCGAAATCGTGGTTCTCACCGCGATCGCTGCGGTCACGCTCGCCTGGCATCGTCGTATCGAGAAGCGGCTGGCCGATCGCCTGACCGCTGCCGTCCGATCGCCGACGGGCGCCTGAATTTTTCCGGATCAACCATGAAAGAAAACAAGCAATGACATCGATCAAGGTCGCCATCGTGGGCATCGGCAATTGCGCCAGCTCGCTGGTCCAGGGGCTTGCTTATTACCGCGAGGGCGCGAACGACACGATCGGGCTGATGCACCACGATCTCGGCGGCTACAAACCCAGCGACATCAAGGTCGTCGCGGCGTGGGACGTCGATGCGCGCAAGGTAGGCAAGGACGTGTCGGAAGCGATCTTCGCCAAGCCCAATTGCACCGCGATCTTCGCCGAGAATGTTCCAGCCTCGGGCGCGGTGGTGAAGATGGGCCGCGTTCTCGACGGGGTTGCCGAGCATATGGAAACCTATGTCGACGATCGCACCTTCGTCGTCGCCAATGCTGCCGAAGCGACCAAGGAAGACGTCGTGCAGACGCTGAAGGACAGCGGCGCCGACGTGCTGATGAATTACCTGCCCGTCGGCAGCCAGGAAGCGACCGAATTCTACGCCGAGTGCGCGATCGAAGCCGGCGTCGCGTTCGTCAACAACATCCCCGTCTTCATCGCCTCGACGCCCGAATGGGCCAAGCGCTTCGAGGATGCCGGCGTGCCGATCATCGGCGACGACATCAAGGCGCAGATGGGCGCGACGATCGTCCACCGCGTGCTGACCGACCTGTTCGCCAAGCGCGGGGTGAAGCTCGATCGCACCTATCAGCTCAACACCGGCGGCAATACCGATTTCCTCAACATGTCGAACCGCGCGCGGCTCGCCTCGAAGAAGATTTCGAAGACCGAGGCGGTGCAGTCGGTCGCCGCCGAGCGCCTTGAGGACGAGAACGTGCATATCGGCCCGTCCGATTACGTGCCGTTCCAGAACGACAACAAGGTCGCCTTCATCCGCATGGAGGGGCAGTTGTTCGGCGGCGTGCCGATGCACCTCGAAATGCGCCTGTCGGTCGAGGACTCGC
>JBQCHO010000153.1:0-2585 GCA_051954635.1 Sphingomonas sp.
CGCGGCGATGCGCTGGGAAGATCACGTTCCGGAAGGATCGCTCGCCGCCGCGCTGCTCGCGCTGGCCGATCCGGCGGCGGCGGGGCCGGTGTCGTACAGCCTGTTCGATACGTTCAGCGGCGATGACGACAGCGCTGGCAAGATGCGCTCGCGGATGCTGGCGGCGGGGCTCGCCGGGCTCGGGCGTCTGTCGCCGAGCGACAGCGAGAAGGCGGCCAAGGCGGCGGGCGTGCCGATCGGCGCCGAAAATAGCTGGACGCGCGCGCTCGACCGCGCGGTTCGCGCGCGGCAGCCGGGGACAGTCGTTCTGCTTGCGGCGGTGGGGATGCAGACGCCGAATTGGGACGACGTGCCGCCCCAGGCGCTGTACCGGATCGTCGCGGCGCTCAACGCAGTTGGGTTGAACGGCGAGGCGCGGATGCTCGCCGCCGAGGCGGTGGCGCGGGCTTGAGCGGCAACGATGCCGCGCTGATCGACCGCTTCCTCGAGATGATGGCGGCCGAAAGCGGGGCGGCGGCGAACACGATCGCGGCCTATGGCAGCGACTTGCGGCTGGCGTCGCAATTCCTGGCTGGCGGTCTCGCCGGGGCCGATGCGGCGGCGCTGCAGCGCCTCGGAAATGAATGGCGCGCGCTGTCGCGGGCAAGCGTGGCGCGCAAGTCGGCGGCGCTGCGCCGGTTCTTCGCGTTTCTCGTCGACGAGGGGATGCGCGCGGACGATCCCGGTGCGGTCTTGCCGCGGCCGGGCGCCGCGCGCGCGCTGCCCAAGACGCTGAGCCATGCCGATGTCGATTGCCTGTTCGCCGCGATCGCCGAGCGGATCGCCCGTGTGCCCGCCGACCCCAACGACCTGCGCCTCGCCGCGTTGGTCGAGTTGCTCTACGGTTCGGGGCTGCGGGCAAGCGAGCTGGTGTCGCTGCCGCGCAACGCGGTCGCGCCCGATCGACCATTCGTCATCCTGAAGGGCAAGGGCGGGCGCGAGCGGCTGGTGCCGATTTCCGATCGGGCCCGCGCCGCGGTCGCCGAATGGCGCAATCATGTCGCGGCGGATCGCGCGTGGCTGTTCCCCTCAGGCAAGGGCCATCTGTCGCGCATCCGGCTCTACCAGATTCTGAAAGCGCTCGCCGCCGAGGCCGGCATCCCGCCCGATCGCGTCAGCCCGCATGTGCTGCGCCACGCCTTCGCCACGCATCTGCTCGAAGGCGGCGCCGACCTGCGCGCGCTGCAATCGATGCTCGGCCATGCCGACATCGCGACCACCGAAATCTACACCCATGTCGAGAGCCGCCGGCTGGTCGAGCTGGTCAACCAGCGCCACCCGCTCGTTGACGTATCCCCCAAGCGGCCCTAACCGATCCGGCCTGATGGCAAGCTTTCTCGACTTTGAAAAACCCGTCGCCGAGTTGCAGAACCGGATCGACGAGCTCCGCGAAACCGCCGCCGACGGCAGCGTCGACATCGACGCCGAGATCGGGCGGCTGCAGGGCAAATCCGACAAGCTGGTGCGCGACACTTATGCGAGGCTGACGCCGTGGCAGAAGACGCAGGTGGCGCGGCATCCCGAGCGGCCGCACTTCAAGGATTATGTCGCGGCGCTTTTCGAGGAGTTCATGCCGCTGGCGGGTGATCGTGCCTTCGCCGACGACCAGGCGATCCTCGGCGGCCTCGCGCGCTTCCGCGGGCGCAAGGTGATGGTGATCGGCCACGAAAAGGGCGACGACACCGCGAGCCGGCTGAAACACAATTTCGGCATGGGCAAACCCGAGGGCTATCGCAAGGCGATCCGCCTGATGGAACTCGCCGATCGCTTCGGGCTGCCGGTGCTGACGCTGGTCGACACTTCGGGCGCGTTCCCCGGCGTGCAGGCCGAAGAACGCGGACAGGCCGAGGCGATTGCGCGCTCGACCGAGGCGTGCCTGGCGCTCGGCGTGCCGTTGGTCGCGGCGATCGTGGGCGAGGGCGGTTCGGGCGGCGCGATCGCGCTCGCCACGGGCAACAAGGTGCTGATGTTCGAGCACGCGGTCTATTCGGTGATCTCGCCCGAAGGCTGCGCGTCGATCCTGTGGCGCACGGCGGACAAGGCGGCCGACGCGGCGGAGGCGATGAAGGTTACCGCGCAGGATCTGGCGAAGCTCGGCGTGATCGATGCGATCGTGCCCGAGCCGCTGGGCGGCGCTCATCGCGATCCGGCAGCAGCGTCGGCAGCGCTAGGTGATGCGATGGCAGGCGCGCTCGACGAACTCGCTATGCTCGACCGCGACGGATTGCGCCGGCAGCGCCGCGACAAATTCCTGGCGATCGGCCGGCTTTAGACGTCGGGCACAAAAAAGGCGGCGGGACCGAAGCCCCGCCGCCCTCGTTGCGGTATTTGACGGATCAGGCGCCGGCAGAGGCGCCCATCGTGCCAGATACGTTGTTGAAGGTGGTCTTCAGCGAATTGCCGAGGCCCTTCATGGCAGCGATCGCGGCAACGGCGATCAGCGCGGCGATCAGGCCGTACTCGATCGCGGTTGCGGCCTTGTTGTTGCGAATGAAACGACGAATCTTCATCATTTTCCGGTCTCCACTTGGTTCCAAAGCTTCAGT
>JBQCHO010000154.1:0-6276 GCA_051954635.1 Sphingomonas sp.
ATCTTTGGGGTCGATGCCGGGACGAGGGCCGGTCGCGACGGTGTCGTCGCCGCGCTGGATGCGCCCCGCGCGCTGGATGGCCTCGACCAGCCGGGGGTAGATGCCGCAGCGACAGATATTGGCGATGCTCTGGCGGATCTGCTCTTCCGACGGGCGCGGATTGTTCCGGAGCAAGACCGAGGCGGCCATGATCATCCCCGGAATGCAGAAACCGCACTGGCTGACATTCTCTGCCAGGAACGCCACCTGAATCGGATGGCTGCGGTCATGCGACAGCCCTTCGATCGTCGTGACGACACTGCCTTCGATCGATCCGATCGGCACCAGGCACGATTTCTTCGGCACGTCGTCGACATGGACGATGCACGCGCCGCAATGGCCGGTGCCGCAGCCGTATTTTGTGCCCGTCAGGTTGGACGCGTCGCGCAGGGCCCAAAGCAAGGGCGTGGCGGGGTCCATGCGGTATTCGACCGGCTGGTTGTTGACGGTGAAGCGGGTCATCAGGTGATGCTAGCCGAGCAGCCGGCAAACGGAAACGGCGCGTTTCGAAACGCGGCATTGTTCTGCCGACGCTCGATATCGACATCGAGCGCATGACGCTTCCTACCTTGTTCATTCCGCATGGCGGCGGTCCCTGCTTCTTCATGGACCCGGCTGGCGGCCCGCCCGAGCCGATGTGGCGGCGAATGCATGCGTATCTGGCCGGCCTGATCGCTTCGCTGCCCGAGCGGCCGCGCGCGATCCTGTGCGTGTCGGGGCATTGGGAAGAGACTATTCCGAAGGTGCATGTCGGAAATGGCCACCCGCTTCTCTATGATTATCATGGCTTCCCGGCGCACACCTATCACCTCCGCTGGGACGCACCGGGTGCGCCCGATGTGGCGAGGCGCGCACAGGCCTTGTTTTCGGACGCGGGCATCGAGGTGGGCGAAGAAGGTACCCGGGGCTGGGATCACGGCGTGTTCGTGCCGATGAAGGTGATGGTGCCGGGCGCCGATATTCCGCTGGCGCAATTGTCATTACGTGTCGATCTCGATCCTTCGGCACATATCGTGATCGGGCGGGCCTTGGCGCCGCTTCGCGACGAGGGCGTGCTGATCATCGGATCAGGCATGAGTTTCCATAATCTGCGCGCGAGGGGGGATGCGATCACCCCGATCGCCGATGCGTGGGATTGGGCGCTGAGGGATGTCGTCACCGATCCCGACCCGGAGCGACGCGCGGCGCGGCTGATCGGATGGGAGAACCTGCCCCACGCCCGAATCGCCCATCCGCGCGAGGAGCATCTGCTGCCGCTGATGGTGGCGATGGGCGCGGGCGGCAACGATCGCGCCGTTTGCGATTATCGCGATCACGTTATCGGCTGGGCCGTATCGGGCTATCGGTTCGGCTGAGCTCAGTTTCGCCAGTTCTTGTCCTTGCGATCGACGAGGCGGACCATGGCGTCGAAATCGGCCTTGCCCGCGCCGCCGGGGATCTGGACCTTGGAGAGATCGCGCTGGTGGACGGCGATGACTTCGGGGGAGACCGGGATCGGCGTGCCCATCGAGGCGGTCGCGATCTGGATTTCGCAGGCGCGCTGCAGCGACCAATGCTTGATGAACGCCTCGGGCAGGGTGCGGCCCATCACCAGGATGCCGTGGTTTTTAAGGAACATCACGCGCTTGTCGCCGAGGTTCTCGACCAGCCGCTCGCCTTCTTCGGAACGGACGGTGACGCCTTCGAAATCGTGATAGGCGATCTGGCCGATGAAATTGCAGGCGTAGAAATTGGTTGGCTGCAACCCGCCCTCGACCGAGGAGACCGCCATCCCTTCGGTGGTGTGGGTGTGCATGATGCAATGCGCGTCGGGCAGGTGGCGGTGGAAGACGGCGTGCTGGGTGAAGCCCGCGAGATTGACCGGGTAAGGCGAGCCGTCGAGCTTGTTGCCGTCGATATCGATCTTGACGAGGGTCGAGGCGGTGACCTCGGAGAAATGCAGCCCGAACGGATTGATCAGGAACGCGCCGTCCTCGCCGGGGATTTTGAGCGTGATGTGATTGTAGATCATCTCCGACCAGCCGAGCATGTCGAACACGCGGTAGCAGGCGGCGAGCTCGAGCCGCGCTTCCCATTCGGCGTCGCTGATCTGGTTTCTGTCGAGCGTCGCGGTGGCCATCGGAGACTCTCCTAAGTTGTCGTTTGCAACGGTTATCGCACGGCCCGCGAAACCGGGCAATTCCGCCGCGCTGCGCCCGATCGGCCAGGGTGAAGTGGAGAAAGTGGAGAGCGTCGCGCAGGTTTCGCCGAGGGCGCGCAAGAGGCGGGCGCGGGCGGGAGCGACAGCAAGGCGGAAGTGCCGGTCATGAGCCTGGCATGCCGATGATTTTCCAACATTGCCAGAGGCCTTGTCCGCGGCGCGGCATCGTCGGAGCGGGAGCCGCTTTCGGGCGACTCCCGCTCGCTGCTTCACGCCAGTGCGGGTTCCGTGGTCCTGGCGCGTGACGATGCGGTGGTGTCCTCGCGGATGAAGGCGAGGATGTCGCCATTGACCATGTCGGGATGCGTGGTCATGCAGCCATGGGGCACGCCCTGATAGGTCTTGAGCGTGCCGTCGCGCAGCAGCTTGACCGCGAGCGGCGCGCTGTCGGCATAAGGCACGATTTGGTCGTCCTCGCTGTGAAGCACCAGCACCGGCACGTCGATCTGCTTCAGATCCTCGCTGAGGTCGGTTTCGGAGAATACCTTGATGCACTCGTAATGGCCGATTGCGGCGCCCATCATGCCCTGGCGCCACCAGTTGCGGATCAGGCCTTCGATCGGCTTCACGTCGGGCTTGTCGAAATTGTAGAACGGCCCCGAGGCGACATCGAGGTAGAATTGCGCGCGGTTGGCGATCAGCGCCTGGCGGAAACCGTCGAACACCTCGATCGGGGTGCCACCGGGATTGGCGTCGCTCTTCACCATCACCGGTGTGATAGCCGAGATCAGCACCGCCCTGGCGACGCGCCCCGGCTCGGCGCGGGCGACGTAGCGGGTAACCTCGCCGCCGCCGGTCGAATGGCCGATATGGATGGCGTTTTTCAGGTCGAGCTGGGCGGCGAGCTGGATGACGTCGTCGGCATAGGTGTCCATGTCGTTGCCGGTCGCGGTCTGGGTCGAACGGCCGTGGCCGCGGCGATCGTGGGCGATGACGCGGTAGCCCAGGCCGCTGAAGAACAGCATCTGGTTGTCCCAATCGTCGGCGCTGAGCGGCCAGCCGTGGTGGAAGACGAGTGTCTGCCCGTCGCGCGGGCCCCAATCCTTGTAGAAGATCTCGGTGCCGTCGCTCGTGGTGATGAAGGGCATGGCAATTTCCTTTCGCAAGGGGGTGCGATCCCGGCCGGCAGGGCCGGTGCGGGCGTCTCGCGCGAAAAGTCTTTGCGACCCCTGCTATTGTCTTGTGGCGAATTGAAAATTCGACTCGGTCGCGGGGACGAGGTGATTATACGCTCGCGGTTCGGGATGGGCATCGGGGTCGGGACGCGGTTCGCCGATGCACGGGAGCGGCTGGGCGGATTGAGGGGTGTGGGGGCGGCAGGCGCACACAAAAGCGCGCCTCCCCGGCGGAGGCCGGGGGCCAGTTGGGAAGGCGGAGGTGACGAAGCGCAACGCCAACCAACGGCCACCTCTCCAACTGGGCCCCGGCCTTCGCCGGGGTGGGCTCATCCGGCGGTCGTCGGGGCTAGGCCGCTGTAGCCGGCGGCGACGATGTTGGCCTGGACGGCGTCGTCGGTGGCCTTCGAGGTGACGCTGGCGGTCATGAAGCCTTCGAAGAAAAGGCCGGTCGACCAGTTGCTGTTGTCGCCGCCGGTGCCCAGCACGATCGCACCTTCCTGCTGCATCGGTACATAGCCGGGCTTCTTGGTCGGCTCGGGGCCGTGATAGGCGACCGCCAGGCTCCCGCGCTGGCCGTTGCCCGATTTGAGCTCGAAGAAGCTGTGGCCGTCATTCTTGAGTAGCGCGGTGACGAACGGCGTGGGGTTGCCGCGATAGGTGGTGCTGCCGCCGTCGGCCGACATGTAGAGGCCGTTTTCGAGATCGGCCTGGACCCAGGGGCCGTCGCCGACGCACGGGCGCTTCTTGCCGCAGATCGTGCTGAAGTTGAGCGCGTCCATATGGCCGTTGCTGACCGGACCGTGATCGGTGTTGTCGGTTTCCGCGTTGCCGTAATCGAAGCAGCAGCGATCGTTGGTGTGGAAAGCCGAGGTGACCATCAGCATCGTCTCGGGCGCGCCGTTGCGGGCGACCGCGTGGGTGGTGTCGTTGCGATAGCCCATGCCGGCGTCGATGCGGATGCCGTAGACGCGGTGGCCGTTCAGGGTAACGGGAAGCGCGTCGGCGACGGCGCCGCGATCGGCGGTCTTGCCGGCGCTGCCGGGGCCTTCGATGGTGAGGTCGTTGCGCTCGGGCGACTGGTCGTAGATGCGGGTGATGGTGCAGGTCTGGCCCTTGCAGAAGGCATCCTGCGCGGCGGCGTCGGCGAGGCCGCCCGCGCCGAGCGTGCCGATCTCGTGGAACTTCCCGTCGCTGCGCTGCACTTCGTAAAGTGGGCCGGCATAGCGGGCGTAGAGCGCGCGGGTGGTCGAGTGCGCGGCGACGCACGGCGTGCCGGCGCGCTGAAGGATGTCGCACGGGCCGTCATGGGGGCGGGCCGAGGCGGCGGTTGCGCCCAGCGCAGCGAGGAGCAGCAGGGCGGCGAGCTTGGCGAGCGCGTGGAGCCGGGCGGGACGGCGGGTCGGCTGGGGGATCGGCATAGTTCGCTCCACTTTGCTGCGCTGGAAGCGCGCAGCTTACGTTAAGGGATTAATAAGACAAGATCCGATTTCAGGCCTTGTCGGGCGCGGTGTAGCGAGGTGCGGGAGCGGGTTGGACGACGCCGTCGCGCGTGATGAAGGCATTGCGGGCGAGGTTGTGCGGATCGGCGGGCGCTTCGGACCAGTCGAGCACGGGCGCGACGCAGGCCTCGTGGCCAGCAAAGGCGGCGCACCATGCGTCGCGGGTCTGGGCCTTGAAGCGGGCGGTGAGGTCGGCCTTGAGCGCGGGCCAGCGCGCGGCGTCGAACTGCGCGTCCCATTCGGGGCCGTCGAGCTGCATCAACTCGCGAAGCGCGGCGTAGAATTGCGGCTCGATCGCGCCGACCGCGACGAACTTGCCATCGGCGCATTCATAGGTGTCGTAGAAGGGGGCGCCGCCGTCGATGATGTTGGTGCCGCGCTCGCCCGGCCAGCGGCCCGCGGCGCGGAAGCCCCACATCATGCTCATGAGCAGCGCCGAACCCTCGGTCATCGCGGCATCCACGACGAGGCCTTGGCCGGTCTTCTGCGTCTGGAGGATGGCGGCGAGCATCCCGAAGGCGAGCATCATCGCACCGCCGCCGAAATCGCCGACGAGGTTGATCGGCGGGGCGGGCTTGCCGCCGGCGGGGCCGAGTGCGTTCAGCGTGCCAGAGACGGCGATATAGTCGATGTCGTGGCCGGGATCGTGGGCGCGCGGGCCGGTCTGGCCCCAGCCGGTCATGCGGCCATAGACGAGGCGCGGGTTGTTGGCGTGGAGCACCTCCGGGCCGAGGCCGAGGCGTTCCATCACGCCGGGGCGGAAGCCTTCGATCAGGCCGTCGGCGGTGGCGGCGAGGCGGCGGACTTCGGCGACGGCGTCGGGGGATTTGAGGTCGAGGGCGATCGTCGTCCGGCCTCGCAGCAGAGGATCGCGCGGGTCGCCGGGCTTGTCGGGATGCTCGACGCGGATCACCTCGGCGCCGTGATCGGCGAGCATCATCCCGCAGAACGGCCCCGGTCCGATGCCGGCGATCTCGATGATGCGGAGGCCGGCGAGGGGGGTGATCATCGGCGTCCGCGCGCGGTGATGAAATAATCGAGCTTGAGATCGTCGGAGACGACGAAGCCGCGGGCGGGGGAGAGAGCGAGGCCGCGTGTGTCGATCACCTCGAGGCCGGCGTCGGTGACGAGCGCGGCGAGCTCGTCGGGGGTGAGGAACTTGTCCCAATCGTGGGTGCCGCGTGGGATGCGGCCGGTGCCCTCGGCGAACAGGATCAGCGCGAGGCGCGCATGCGGGGTGCGGTTGGGGGTCGAGAGGATCAGCAGGCCGTCCTCGGCGAGCGCGGCGGCGAGGCCGCGGATGAAGGCGGCGGGATCGGCGACATGCTCGACGACCTCGAGCGAGGTGACGAGATCGAAGCGGGGGGCGCCGAGTATGGTCAGTTCGCCGGTGCGGTAATCGATCGCGAGGCCCGATTGC
>JBQCHO010000155.1:0-2599 GCA_051954635.1 Sphingomonas sp.
ATATGCGCGGCAACCTCGTCGGCCGCGAGGTGACCGGCGCCGACGTGGCTGCCGCCTTCGTCCATCTCGCCAAGGCGCGCACAAGCACCGGCGCGGTCATCAGCGTCGACGGCGGCAATGTCGCGGCGATGATGCGCTAGAGCATTTTGCAGTCAGACGGATTCGTCTGACGTCGCACAAATGCGGCTAAGGAAAAAGAAGCTGGAGCGGCGGAAGCCGCGTTCGTCAGAACGCACACCGCTCTAGGCCGGGTAAAACGAACGAGCGAGGAAAGCTGATGGCGACGATCCTGATCCTTGGCGCGGGCGTGATGGGCAGCGCGCTGGCCGTGCCCGCGGCCGACAACGGCCATACGGTGCTGCTCGCCGGCACGCCGGTCGACACCGACATCATCGCGCGCATCGGCAAGGCCGGCGGCGTGCACCCGAAGCTCGACCAGCCGTTGCCTCGCAACGTCAGGCCGATGGCCGACGCCGATCTCACGGATGCCGATGTCGAGGCCGCCGACATGATCGTCGTCGGCGTCAGCAGCCCCGGCATTTCCTGGGCGGTGGAGCGGCTCGCCGGCGCGATGAGGCGGCCGCGCCGGATCGCCTTCGTCACCAAGGGCCTGGACAGAGCAGGCACGTCCCTCGTCACGCTCGCGGGTTCCCTGCCCTCGCGACTGACGCAGATGAGCGCCTTCCTCGGCATCGGTGGCCCCTGCATCGCGCGCGAGCTCGCCAACCGCAAGCCGACCGCCTGTGTCTACGCCTGCGCCGACCGGCAGGCGGCAACCGAGTTCGCGTCGCTCATGACGACGGACTACTATCGGCTTTCGACCACAGACGACGTCGTCGGCGTGGAAGCCTGCGCGGCGCTCAAGAATTTCTACTCGATCGGGGTGGCGGCGATGCAGACGCGCTATCCGGATTCGGCGCGCACCGACGGGCAATCGAAGAACCCGACAGCCGCCGCCTTCACCCAGGCGACACGCGAGATGGCGCGCCTGTGCGAACGCTTCGGCGGCAGGCGCGACACCGCTTTCGACCTCGCCGGCCTCGGCGACCTGCATGTGACGGTCGGCGGCGGGCGCAACAGCCGCCTTGGCCATGAACTCGGCAGGGACCGCACCGTTTCCGACGTGATGGCGAAGGAGCTTGCCGGCGAAACGGTCGAGGGCATCGACACCGCCCGCATGCTGTCGGCCTGGCTGCAGCCGACGCCGGGGCTCGAACCGCTCGGCCCCGATCACTTCCCGCTCGCCTGCGCCATCATCGAAGCGGTGCTTCAGGATACGCCCTTCAAGTTCGATTTCGGGACGCTGACGATTTCCTGAGGACCGGCCTCACGCATCGGCGAGGCTGCCGGCCATGGCGCGGATGACGGTAACCGCCGACGCCGCTCCCGGATCGACGTGGCCGAGCGAGCGATCGCCGAGGCGTGCCGCCCTGCCCTTGGTGGCGGCGAAATTCCGGGTCGCCTCGGCACCACGTTCAGCCGCATCGGCTGCGGCGGCCAGAGCGGACGGTAGGGACCCACCGGCGGCTCGCGCCTGTCTTGCGGCCTCGGCGGCAGGCAGCCAGGCGTCGACCATGGTTTTTTCGCCCGGCTCGGCCTTGCCGCGATCCTGGATGCCTTTCGCCATCGCCGCGAAGGCCTCAACCATGTCGTCCGCCGTGAGCGCGGCCTTGCCCTTCACGGCCGCGCCCGCGCGCATGAATGCGGTGGCGTAGAGCGGCCCACAGGAGGCGCCGACCGCATTGAGGAAGGCCTTTGCCGCCGCGTTGAAGACAGCGGTGGGGTCGGCGTCGCCGCCAAGAGCTGCGGTGGCGTCGCGGGCGGCTGCGAAGCCGAGGTCCATGGCTATGCCGTGGTCGGCATCGCCGATGACACCGTCGAGCGCGCACAGCCGGTCCTTGTCGGCCTCGATCGCAGTGGCGACCGTCGCAAACATCGCCTTGAGCCTGTCGGTCGAGATCGTCATCAGCCCGCCCTGAACATCGCGCAGTCGCAGGGATGGTCGAGCATCGTCTGCAATTCGCCATCGAGGCGGTGCAGGGTGATCGAGGCGCCCGCCATTTCGAGCGAGGTGCAATAATTGCCGACCCAGGTGGCATGGGTCTCGACGCCGCGATCGGCCAGCCGGGCCGCCACCCTCCGGTTCATGATGTAGAGTTCCATCAGGGGCGTGGAACCCAGCGAATTCACCAGAACGGCAACGCGGTCGCCACGCGACGGCGCCATCTCGGCGAATATCTTGTCGATGATGTCATCAACGATCTCGTCCGCCGTGCGCAGCGGCCCGCGCTCGACGCCCGGCTCGCCGTGGATGCCCATGCCGATTTCCATCGCGCCCGCGCCAATCTCGAAATTCGGCCGGCGGGTCTGCGGCAGCGAGCAGGGAGCGAGCGCGACGCCGACCGTATAGGTCTGGTCGTTGGCCTTGCGCAGGATGCGTTCGCATTCGTCCAGCGGCAGCATCCTGTCGGCGGCGGCACCTCCCGCCTTGAAGCCGAAGAAGGTGCCCGCCACGCCACGACGCTTATCGCGCTGGTCGGGCGGGGCCGAGGCGACGTCGTCGGTGCTGAGCACGGTACGCACCTCGATATCCTCCATC
>JBQCHO010000156.1:0-18805 GCA_051954635.1 Sphingomonas sp.
GTCGACGGTGATGCCGGCGACATCGAGCCGCGCGATCAGCTCGTCGCGCAGCTCGACCCCGACCTGATCGCGATTGCCGCGCAGCGTCACCTCCTGGTGGCTGAAATCGTCATAGGGGTAGCGGGATCCGATCGTCCGCACCGCGGCCTCGATCTGGACCATCACGAACGCCTTGTAATCGTCGACATCGAACAACGCCTGCGCGGTATCGGTGACGCGCCACACGACCTGCGCCGCCATCTCGATCGGGTTGCCGCGCAGATCGTTGACCTTAATCTTCTCCGAAATGATGTTGTTGGCGCGCACCGACAGCTTGCGACGCGCCATCCACGGCAGCACCCAGCGCAGCCCGGTCACGCGATCGGTGCCGCGATACGCGCCGAACAGGGTGATCGCGACCGCCTGGTTGGGCTGCACCATGTAGAAGCCGATGAGGACGAACAGGAACGCGACGACGCCGGCGATCAGCAAGGCCGCCCCTTCGATCGGCGCGCTGCGCACCAGCACGCCGCCGCCGATCGCTGCTGCCAGCGCAAGCACCAGCAACACCAACATGACATAGCCGTTGGCCGCCTGCGCCGAACGCTCGTCGGAGCGGTTGAGCGCCTGCCCGGCGCGACGCGGAGATACGGAAACCGAATCGGACATGATCTTCACCCCTGTAAAAGGTGATATCACCTTTATATCGTCCCGCAGACCGCGCCAAGCAAAATCGGCTTCACGCGGCAAACAGCTCCAGTTGTTTCGCGCGCGGCGCGACCAGCGGGCGCAACTCGGCGCGATCGGCGAGTGCTGTCGGCCGCCAATCCTCGGCGACGAGGAACGGCCGCACCTTGGCGAGCGACACCGTCAGCCGCGCGACGTCCGCCAACCGCAGCCGCCGCCAGCGCCGCGCGGTGACGATCGCGTCGACCGCCTTCACCCCCAGCCCCGGCACGCGCAGCAGCGCCTCGCGCGGGGCGCGGTTGATATCGACCGGGAAGCGATCGCGGAACTTGAGCGCCCAGGCGAGCTTGGGATCGATATCGAGCGGCAGCATGCCCGTCGCAGTGTCGGCCGCAGCGACGACCTCGTCGGGGCGGTAATCGTAGAAGCGGATCAGCCAATCCGACTGATACAGACGATGCTCGCGCATCAGCGGCGGGCGCTGCAGCGGCAGCACCGCGCTGGCATCGGGGATCGGGCTGAACGCCGAATAATAGACGCGCTTGAGCCGGTAGCGATCGTAGAGCGATGCCGCCCGCGTCACGATGTCGCCGTCGGTCGCGGCATCGGCGCCGACAATCATCTGCGTCGATTGACCCGCCGGCGCGAATCGCGGTGCCGACTTGAAGCGCTTTTGCGCGTCGCCGGTCTCGACGATCGCCGATTGCATCCCCTTCATCGCGCCTTCGATCCGGCCGCCGTCTTTCTCGGGCGCGAGCCGCTTCAGCCCGCGCGCGGTGGGCAGTTCGACGTTGATCGACACCCGATCGGCGTGGAGCCCGGCCTGATGGATCAGCTCGGGATCGGCGTCGGGGATCGTCTTCAAATGGATGTAACCGCGGAAATCGTGATCCTCGCGCAGGGACCGCGCGACTTCGACGATTTGCTCCATCGTGTAGTTGGACGAGCGGATGATGCCGGAGGAGAGGAATAGCCCCTCGATATAATTGCGCTTGTAGAAAGCCAGCGTGAGATCGACGACCTCTTTCGCCGTGAACCGCGCGCGCCGCACGTTCGAGCTCTTGCGGTTGATGCAATAATGGCAGTCGAAGATGCAGCTATTGGTCAGCAGGATCTTGAGCAGCGAGATGCACCGGCCATCGGGTGCGTAGGCGTGGCAGATGCCCATGCCCTGATCGGTCGAACCGACGCCCTTGCCGCCCTGCGACGTCCGCTTGACCGATCCCGACGACGCACACGACGCATCGTATTTCGCCGCATCGGCAAGGATTTCGAGCTTCTCACGAACGTCGAGTTGCGCCATTCGTTCTTTTTATGTTCTTTTGTCGGAAGCGTCAAACCCTGCTCCGTTCGTGCTGAGCCTGTCGAAGCACGCGGCATTCCACGCCCTTCGACAAGCTCAGGGCGAACGGACGTTATTCGCTTGCCGGCTTCAGCGCGCGCGAAAGCGGGCGTGCGAGAATTGCGATCAAGCCTGCGCCGACGAAAGCGATCCCCGCATCGAGCGTCCAGAACGCCGCCGGGCTCATCCGGTCGTAGAAGCTGCCGACCCAGCCCATCGCCACGCTGCCGGCGAACAGCGATAGGAACGCCCCGCCCATCAGCGTCGCGTTGACCTTGGCCGGTGCCGCCTGGCTGACCAGCGCCAACGTCACCGGCCAGGCGTAGAGAAACGCGACGCCCATCCCGAAGAACCCGATCAGCGGCCAATAGACCGCGATTCGGCTCTCGCCCGCCAGCGCCGATCCCGCCGCGAGCACCAGCGCCGACACGCCCGTCAGCCCCGCGCCGATGCCGATCTTGGTGATCTCGCCCGGCTCGCGCCCGCGCTTCGCCTGCCAGCGCCACAAGGCGACCAGCGGCGGCACCGCGACGATGCTGGCGAACGCATCGACCGAGTTGAACCAGCTCGCCGGCACGTCGCCCAGCGGCGTCGCCAAGCTGACATGCTGGTCGATCCAGATGATGCCGATGTTCCAGATCATCGGATAAGCGGTGTTGCCGAACACAGTGAGCGCGATGACGAGGATCAGCAGCCAGGTCCGCTCACGCTCGGCCGGGGTGAGCGGCGGATAGCTTTTGCGCTCGCGGCGCTCACCGCCATCGGGCAAATGCCGCTGCCCGGCGAGATAGATCACCAGCGCGAGGATCATCAGCACGCCGGCCAGCCCGAAACCGTAATGCCAGCCATAAGCCGCGCCGACCCCGCCGCACGCCAACGGCCCGAGTACCGCGCCGACATTGATGCCCGCGGAAAAGATCGTGTAGCCCTGCGTCCGCCGCGATTCCGCGGCTTGCGGATAAAGCCGCCCGACCTGCGCCGAAATGTTGCCCTTCAGGCACCCCGAGCCGCAGATCAGCAACGTCAGCGCGATCAGGAAGCTCGCGTCGAACGCCATTGCGAGGTGGCCGGCACTCATCAGCAGCGCGCCGAGCACCACCGTCCGCTTGGTCCCCAGCCAGCGGTCGGCGATCCAGCCGCCGAGGATCGGGGTGAAATAGACCAGCCCCGAATACCAGCCGTAGATCAGTGAGGCGAATTCCTGCACCGTCAGCCGATCACCGCCCATGATGCCGCGCAACGCGCCCAGCCCGAGGACATGCTCGGCGTGACCGGGCAAGAGCAGCTGCTGGGTCATGTAGAGCGCCAGCATCGCGGTCATGCCGTAATAGGAAAAGCGCTCCCACGTTTCGGTGAAGGCGAGATAGGCCAGGCCCTTGGGGTGGCCGAAAAAGGCGTTATCCTCGCTCGGTACGTCCTGGTTCACACGCGCCCTTTCTTCTGCCGACGTTTCCGGTCTAGTCTCATCGGAAACCAGCATCGAGGACGGGATCGCGAATGGCAATCGAAGAGATGGAGGCGCTGCCGGCGACGGCGCACGCCGACCAGCCCCATTTCATGGGTCACCCGATCGGACTCTATTTCATCTCCTTCACCGAAGCGTTTGAGCGCTTCAGCTATTACGGCATGCAGGTGCTGCTGGTCCTCTACATGGCCAAGCAGTTGCTGCTCGAGCCGCATGTCGGCCGCATCGCCGGGTTCGAGCCGTTTCGCCACGCTCTCGCGCATCTCTACGGCACCGCCGTCTCGAACGAGATGCTCGCCTCACACATCTTCGGCCTCTACACGAGCCTGGTCTATCTCACCCCGATCCTGGGCGGCGTGATCGCCGACAAATGGCTCGGTAAGACGCGCGCGGTGACGCTCGGCGCGCTGTTGATGGCGATCGGCCATTTCGCGATGGCGTTCGATTATTCCTTCCTGATCGCGCTCGGACTGCTGGTCCTCGGCGTCGGGCTCTTGAAGGGCAATCTCGCCAGCCAGGTCGGCTATCTCTATCCGCCCGGCGACAACCGCACGGCGGACGCCTTCCAGCTCTATTACATCGGCATCAACGCGGGCGTGATCATCTCGCCGCTGATCTGCGGCACCTTGGGCGAGAAGGTCGGCTGGCATTGGGGATTCGGCGCGGCGGGCGTCGGCATGGTGATCGGCCTGTGCATCTATCTCTTTGGCCGCAAATATCTGCCGCCCGATCCCAAGATCGACGCGGTCGCCGCGCCGGTCGAGCCGCGCCCGGCGATGACGCGGCGCGACTGGCAGGTGCTGACGCTGCTAGTACTGCTGATCCCGGTGCTGGCGATCGGCTCGATCGGCAACCAGGAGCTCTACAACGCCTATCTGCTATGGGCCGACCGCACCTATGATTTCTATTTCTTCGGCGTGCGGCTGCCGACAACCTTCCTCGCCACGCTCGACGCGGCGACCGGGGTCGCGACGCTGATCGGCGCGGTGGCGTTCTGGCGCTGGTACGGCAAGAACTGGCGCGAGCCCGACGAGGTCACCAAGGTCGCGCTCGGATGCTTCGTCTCGTCGATCGCCTTCGTCATCCTCGCGCTCGCCGCGAGCCATGCGGCGGCGACGGGGACGAAGGTCAGCCTGTGGGTCGCGCTGGCGATCCACATCATCAACGGGATCGGCTTCGCGAACGTCTTCCCGGTCAGCCTCGCACTCTATTCGCGTGCGTCGCCGCGGGCGATCGCGGCGACGATGCTCGGCATCTATTATCTGTTCCTGTTCGGCGCGAACACGCTTGTCGGCTGGGTCGGCGGCTGGCTCGATCTGATGCCGCCGATGCAGTTCTGGGGTCTGCACGCGGGGCTGATCATCCTGGCCGGCGTGATCTTCACGGTCGTCAAGCTGGTGTTCGGTCGGTTGCTCCAGGCCGAGGAGGCGCAGCCGGTACCGGTTCGCGAGCCGCTGCCCGCCTGAGTGTCGACAGCATCGCCGCGACAAACAGTGCGGCGATGCCGACATAGAGCCAGAACCCCGTCCACGGGTTCCAGCCCCAATGTTCGGCAGGGAAATCGCGCAGCGCGCCCCACGCAAGGCGCTTCTCGATGATCCAAGTCACGACCGGCCAGCGGATATTCTCTGGAGAGGCGATGTCCGCGGCGGCGATGATCAGGTTGAGCGCCATCGATCCAGCGAGCAACAGAGCAAGCGCCGCCTTCGTCGCGGCGTGGCGGCACCAAACCCAAAGCGGCCCGAGGCCGAGCGCGAGGAAGCCGATCGCCGGTACCGACAATCGCGGGCCGGTCGACGAGCCGCCGTCCCAATAAACATAAGAGGCGTTGATCAGTACGACGATCACCGCCACGCCCGCCGCGAGCAAACCAAGGTCGCGCGTCTCGCGTCGCCGGATCATCAGCGCCAGCCCGATCGGTGCGACAACGAGGATCGGCGCAACCCAGACCAGCCCGATCCTCGCGCCGCCGAGGATTTCACCGATCACTTCGGGCTTGGGATAGGTAAGTCCAAACAGGCCCTGTTGCATGCCCGCGAAGCCGACCACGCCTTCATAACCGAGCTTGAACAGCGTCCCGAACGCGATGAGGTTGTAGATTGCCAGCGGCACCAGCGCGACGATCGCGCCGCCCGCGGCCAACGCCATTGCCCGCCATCGCGCCGCCGCGGGATAGCGCCACAGCCGCCACAGCGCCCACAGCCCGATCACGAACCCGCTGAGCGCCGCTTGATATTCGACGACGATGCCCCAGCCGAGCGCGAGCCCGGCGATCAGCGCCTGCGTCCCGCTCGGTGTCTCGTCGCGCGTCCCGCGCCAGATCGCGATCGTGCCGATCAGCAGCAACGCCGCCGCCGCCGCATGGCCGAAGATCGTCGTCGACCAACCCCAGATCGGCGTGCCGAGCGCATAAGCGAGGCTCGCGAACAGCCCTGCCACCATGCTGCCGGTTAGCTCGATTGTCATACCGAACAGCATCGTCGCAGCAATCGCGGTGAACAGCGCCGAGGTCAGCGCCGCTGCCAGCCGGACGCGCGGCCGCATCATCCCGCCCGCGCCGAGCTCGGGGATCAGGATGCGCTCCTGGCGCGCGTTGGTGTCGGTGATCGCGTTGACCGCGGCGACGATCGGCACCGCCATCAGCGTCATGCCCGGCGCCTTGTCGAGATAGAAATGGCCGCCGAACTGGGCCTTGTCGATCGTCAGCGGCGCGTAATCGTCGATCGTCGCATCATGATCCTCGACCAGCGAGATCGCCGCGAACATCCGCGTCGCGTTATTGGGATTGAGCTCGTCGCACCCGAACCACGCGCCCGACAGCCATACGAACACGAACAGCAACGCGGCGATCCGCGCCCGTGCGACGCCAGTTGCGATCATGAAGACAGCGCCCCTGGCTTAGGGAATTTCGGCCTGTTCGGCTTCCTTCCGCTTCTTCTCGGCGCGCCACGCCTGCGCCTGCTTGGCGAAGCAGCCGGTGTCGCTGCCCGCGCCCGAGGTCGAGCAACTGCCAATCCCCGACGAACCGGCGTTGAGCGTATCCTGGGCGCGGTTGGTCCAGCTCTCGTTCTCGGGCGTCACCTCGAGCTCGCGCAATTCCTTGGGAATGCGGAACTGTTCGTCGGCGTTGCGCCGTTTGCAGACGACGATCTCGCGACCGTCCGAGTCGGTCGGGCACTTCTGGTTGCCGTAAATCACCAGCACGCCGTTCGAGACCGCATTCTGCGCCGATGCCGGCGCGGCAAACGCCAGGCCACCGACCACCGCCGCTGCACTCAGAAAGGCATATCGCCCGATCGCCATTGCTGTGCTCCTTTGCCCGTTACAACGCACCTGCCCGGCTGAACGTGCCATGAGCGGTCAGATTCGCTTGGCCAGCGCGATCGCCGCGCGGCATCCCGCCCGGATCACCGCCGACATCAGCGGATAGGCCGGCGCGTCTTCCGCCCCGCTGGCAAGCGCAGTGTCGCGATGTTCGAGCTCCTCGGCCTGGAACTCGGCGATCGCTTCGCTCAGCTCGGGGTCGCTATCGCCCAGCGCTTCCAATTGTTCTGCATAATGTTTGTCGATCTCGGTCTCCACCGCCGCGGTGCAGGCCATCGCGGCTTCGGGGCCGATCGCCGCGGTAACCGCGCCGAGCGCGAACCCCGCGACGTGCCAGAACGGCTGCAGCAGCGTCGGACGCACGCCTTCCCGCACGATCATCCGGTCGAAGAACGCCCGGTGCCGCTCTTCCTGGCGCGCCATGCCGGCGATCGAACGCGCCATGGGCGAGCGATCGCCCATCACCGCGAGCTGCCCGGCATAGATGCGGATCGCGCCATATTCGCCGGCCTGGTCGACGCGGATCATCGATTCGCGCGCGGCGCGGCGATCGCCGGGTTTCCAGCCGCTCACGCGGCGCGGTCCTTCCTCGTCATCAGCCATGCGATCACCAACGCGCCACCCAATGAAAAGATCGCGTTGAACCCGGCGAGCGAGATACCGAACAGCGTCCATTGCGGCTGATCGCAGCGCACGATCGGCGCGGCCATGATCGCCTTGAGCATATCGTCGGTCGAGCCGCCCGCCGCGATCTCGCTGGTGCAGGCGGTCATGCCCGCCCACCAATGATATTCGGTGCCGGCATGATAGACGCCGATCGCGCCCGAAATCGCAATCGCCAGCGCGGCGAGCCACACCAACACGCGCTTGCCGGCGATGCCTGGCACGACGAAGGCGAGCGCGGCGATCACTACCGCTGCGTAATGCGGCCAGCGCTGCCAGTGGCACATCTCGCACGGCACGAGGCCGCCGAACAGCTGCGACCCCCATGCCCCGGCGAGCAACGCAGCGGGCAGGAGCAGCGCGAGTAACCGCGCCTGCGCGAACGAGCGGTTGGCCATCAGTTCGCTTTGGCAGCCGGCTTGGCCACGGCAGCAGCGGGCGCCGGCTTCTTGATCAGCGCCGCGACCTGCGCGGGGCCGCCGGTGCGGGCAATCGTCTTGGCGGCATAATAAAGCTGGAAATCGTCGATGCCCTGCTTCTTGAGCTCGTCGGCGGTTTCCTTGAAGCGCGGATCGTCCTTCGAATCCTCCTCGAGCGCGGCGTCGTCTGCCTTCAGCTCGTTGATCAGATGCTGACGCAGATCGTCCTCGCGGAACACCGGGCGATCCTTGTAATCGGGATCGCTCAAATCGGGGACGACGACGTCGGGATTGATCCCGCCTTCCTGCACCGATCGGCCCGACGGCGTGTAATAGCGCGCGGTGGTCAGCCGCAGCGCGGTATCGGGATCGAGCTGGATCAAGGTCTGCACCGATCCCTTGCCGAAGCTGCGCTCACCCATCACGATCGCGCGGTGCTGATCCTGCAGCGCGCCGGCCACGATCTCCGAGGCGGAAGCGGTGCCGGCGTTGGTCAGCACCACCACCGGCAGGCCGTGCGCGTCGTCGCCCGGCTTGGCGTAATAGCGTTCGATATCGGTCTTCTCGCGGCCGCGCTGCGAAACGATCTCGCCGTGGTCGAGAAAGGTATCGGACACCGAAATCGCCTCGGTCAGCAAGCCGCCGCCATTATCGCGCAGGTCGACGATATAGCCGAGCGGCTGATGCCCCAGCGCCTTCTGGATCGAGACCATCGCCGCGCGCGTATCGTCGCCGGTATGCTCCGAGAAGGTGTTGATGTTGAGCACGCCGACATCGCCCATCACCGACCATTTGACCGGCTGCTGCGTGATCACTTCGCGCGTCAGCGTCAGCTCGAGCGGCTTGTCCTTGCCCGGGCGGAGGATTTCGAGGCTGACCTTCGAACCCGGCTTGCCGCGCATCTGCTGGATCGAATCGTCCAAGGGCACGTCATAGACCGACTTGCCGTCGATCCGGGTGATGTAGTCGCCCGCCTTGATCCCGGCCTTGTCGGCGGGCGTATCCTCCTGCGGCGCGATGATCTTGATCAGGCCGCTGTCGGCAGTGACCGTCAGCCCGAGGCCGCCGTAATTGCCCTGCGTCTGGATTTCGAGGTTCTGGTAATCGAGCCCGTCCTCATAGCTCGAATGCGGATCGAGCGCGGCGAGCATGCCGTCGATCGCGCCCTTGACCAGCGTCTTGTCGTCGACCTTGTCGACATAATCGGCCTTCACCCGATTGTAGACGTCCATGAACTTGTCGAGCTCGCGATAGGTGTCTGTATCGACCTGGGCCATCGCGCTGGTGCCGAGGGGAATGAGCGCGAGCGCGCCGACGATCGCGGTTGCCTGAAGCAGTTTACGGGACATGGACGCTCATTCTCGTGAAGGGACAGTGTTAAGCCGCACACTAACCCCAATCGCGCACGGTTCCTAGCATTCCTTGAAGCCGCACGAGCCTAACCAAGCAGAGGCACGATATCGACCGGCCGGCCGCGACGGCGCAGCTCGACGGTCACCTGTCCGTCCTTGCCGGCACGGCCAAGTGGCGCGCCTTGCGCGACATGCGTCCCCGGCGTCACCGCCGCGGCGCCAAGGCCGGTGACCATCGTCGTCCAGCCGTCGCCGTGATCAAGGATCACGACCACGCCGAAATCGCCGAACGGCCGCGCATAGGCGACGCGGGCCGACGCGGGCGCGAGCACCTCGGCACCGGGATCGGTCGCGACGGTCAGCCCGCGCGAACGGACGCCCGCTGCGGACACCTCGCCGAAGCCGGTGAGCAGGTGGCCGCGGATCGGAAGAGTGTAAGGCGCATCGCCGGAGACGCAGCCAACCGGCGCCGATGTCGCATCCGATCGTGTGACCGGATCGGGCAGTGCGCCGAGCGTCGCCGCGGTGTCGCGCGCGTCACCGATCGTGCCGATGCGATCGGCGGCATCCTGCGCCGCCTCGCCCATCGCCAGCGCGCGGTCCGAGGCTGCCAGCGCCTGACGGCTGAGGAGGCGTGACCGCTCGCCATGCTGCATTTCCAGCCGCGCGAGTTCGAGCTGCCGCGCATCGAGCGCGGTGCGGCTGTCGATCAGGCTCTGCGCCGCCAGCGCCGCGCTCGCCCGCAGCGCACGAGTCTGTTGCAGCGTGTTGCGCAAGCTGGTCGTGCGTGCGGCGATCGCGGGGGTAACGGTGCCGAGGACGGCGCGAACATGAACCATGTCGTCGATCGAGCCCGGCTGCGCGACCGAAGCAATCGCCGGGCGGCGCGCGAACGAGGTCAAGGCAGCGATCAGGCGCACCACGGGGCCCTGTTGCGCTGCCAGCGCGCCGCGCTGTGCATCGAGTTCGGCCTGAACCAAGGCGATGCGCGATTGCGCCGCGGCGATGTCGGCCTGGGCCTGGTCGATCCGTGCGGCGACCGCGCGTTGCTGCGCCTGGGCCTTGGCCGCTTCATCCTGTTCGGCGCCGGCGAACTGATCGAGCCGCGCGGCGCGGACCTGCGCCGCCTCCGCGGCCTGCTTGGCGGTGATCAGCCGCTGGCGTTCGGCGGCCAGCGGATCGGACGAAGGCGCGGCGAACGCCGAGGCGGCGATCAACGCCGTCAGAGCCCCTGCGATCAGCCACCCCCCGCGCATCCCGCTATCCTTCGCGGTGATAGGGATGATTGGCAAGGATCGAGGTCGCGCGCCACAATTGCTCGGCGAGCATCGCGCGGGCGAGCAGATGCGGCCAGGTCGCGCGGCCGAACGAGAGCAGGAGGTCGGCCTCCGCGCGCTCGCCATCGTCGAAACCGTCGGCGGCGCCGATCATGAAACGCGCCTCACGAACGCCGTCGTCGCGCCATTGTCCGAGCGTCGCGGCGATGTCGCGCGAAGGCAGCACCTTGCCGGTTTCATCGAGCAGGACGAGCCGGGTCTGCGGCTCGATCGCGGGCAGCTTGCCGCCGGTATCGGGAAGCTCGGTCACCTTGAACGGCCAGCTCAGCCGCTTGGCATAACGCTGGACGAGCTCGGCCTCGGGTCCGCGCCCGATCCGCCCGCGCGCAACGATGTGGAGCAGCAATGCTATTCCTTTGTTCGTTCCGCACCGGCCCGCTCCCCCACCCGACCACCCATAGGATACTCGCATTGGGTGGTCGGGTGACGGCTCGATTACGCTTCGCCGGCGGGGGCGTCGCCGAACTGCCACATGCGTTCGAGGTTGTAGAAGCTGCGCACTTCGGGGCGGAACAGGTGGACGATCACGTCACCGGCATCGATCAGCACCCAATCGGCGGTCGGCAGTCCTTCGATCCGCGCGGTGCGGCCGCACTCGGCCTTGATCTTCTCGGCGAGCTTGGAGGCCATCGACGCGACCTGGCGGGTCGAACGGCCGCTGGCGATCACCATGTGATCGGCGATCGACGACTTGCCGGCGAGCGGGATCGAGATGGTATCGACCGCCTGGTCGTCGTCCAGCGACGACAGGACGAGACGGTGCAGCGCCTCGGCGCCTTCGGCGTCGGACGAGCGCGATACTTGCGGGGATGAAGCCAAGGTAACTCCTAGGATGGACGCAGGGCCCGCGTCGGGGGTGGCAGAAAACGCGTCTGCCAATCGGGATCGGCCGCGCGCAGCCGGGTCGCCGAGGTAGGATCGGGGCGAAAGCGCAACAGCACGAGCGCCGGCAATCTCCACATAGTCCAACTTTTGGCCTGGTCTGCGGGCCGGACGAAGCGCCGCAGCCAGCCCATCGCGACAGCCGCGTGGGCGCGCGCATCATATCCCGGACGGGCGATAACCGCAATCGGAACCTCACGCGCGATCCGCCGCCAGTCGCGCCAGCGGTGGAACTGGGCGAGATTGTCGGCCCCCATCAGCCAGACGAAGCGGTTGTTGGGGTAACGCCGCTGCAGCGCCGCGATCGTGTCGACCGTATAGACGGTGCCGAGCCGCGCCTCGATATCGGTCGGACGAATGCGCGAGCGCCGCGCCATCGCGCGCGCCGAGGCGAGCCGCGCGGCGAGCGGCGCCATGCCCGTTTTGTCCTTGAGCGGATTGCCGGGCGAAACCAGCCACCAGACCTCATCAAGGCTGAGCGCGTCGAGCGCGGCGAGGCTGATCGCGCGGTGCCCCGAATGCGCCGGGTTGAACGAGCCGCCGAGCAGGCCGATGCGCGCCATCAGGCGACCTGCTGCGCGCTCACGGCTTGACGCGATCGGGATGCGCGGCGGCGAAGGCGTCGAGCTGCGCGGCGGCGGCATCGGCGGCGAGCAGCTTGGGGTAAGGATCGAGCGGGAGATCGAACCGGCGCGCATTGTAAAGCTGCGGGATGAGGCAGACGTCGGAAATGTCCGGCGCGTCGCCGCCGAGGAACGGCCCCTCGCCCGCCATCGCTTCGAGCGCCGCGAGCCCCTCGGCGACCCAGTGGCGATACCAGTCGTCCTTCGCCGGCTGATCGGCGCCGAATTGCGATTCGAGCCGCTTCAGGACGCGGAGGTTGTCGATCGGGTGGATGTCGCACGCGACGACCAGCGCGCGCGACCATGCCGCGACGCGGGCGAGCGGATTTGCCGGGAGCAGGCGCGGCTCAGGGCGCGTGGTTTCCAGCCAGTCGATGATCGCGAGGCTCTGCGTCATCGCCACGCCATCGACCTCGAGCGTCGGCACCAGCCCTTGCGGATTGCGCGCGATGTTTTCGGCGCCCCGCTGATCGCCGGCGACGAGATTGACCGGGCGCGCCTCGTAGTCGACACGCTTGAGGTTGAGCGCGATCCGCACGCGATAGCTCGCCGATGAGCGCCAATAGTCGTGGAGGACGATCGTCATAGTGCTTCCTCGGCATCGAGCTCGGACTTCTGCTCGAGCGCGACCTTGATCATCGCCGTCATCGGATCGGCAAGCGCGAGGCCGAGCACGCCGAACAAGGTGCTCGCCAGGATCTGCGCGGCGAGGGTGAGCGCGGGCGGCAGATCGACCGTCTTGCGCGCCACCATCGGGATGACGACGTAACCATCGAAGGTCTGCACCACGAAATAGGTGCACAAGGCGGCGATCCCCTTGTCGACCCCGGCCGAGAAGCCGACCGCGGTCATCAGCACGCCGGTGGTGAAGGCGCCGATATTGGGGATGAAGGCGAGGATCGCGGCGATCAACCCGAGCACCAGCGCCATCGGCACGCCGAGGATCATCAGGATGGCCCAGGTCAGGAACCCCTCGAACGCCATGCCGAGCAGGCGGCCGGCGAGCAGCTTTCTGAGCGTCACGCCCATCGCGTCGATGGTATGCGCGAAATGGTCGCGGTGATCGAGCGGCACCATCCATTGCAGCCCGCGATTGTAGATATTGGGCTCCATCGCCACGAACAGCCCGATCACCAGGATAACGAACAGGCTGGAGAGCGCGCCGATCGCGGTGCCGACGAACGAGGTGACGCGGCCGATCGAGCCCAGCGCCTGCTTGGCGAGCCCGGCAACGTCCGAGCGTCCGGGCAGCAGCCCCATGTCGGATGCCCACGCGGCGAGACGATTGCCCTGCGCTTCGAGCGTAGTGCGGAGCTGTTCGGCCTGCGCGGCGATCTGCACGCCGGTCAGATAGAAGACGCCGAGGATGAAGGCGACGACGCAGATCACGACGATCAGCAAGCGCCAGCCGCGGCCGATCGGCAGCACCTTGCCGAGCAATCGTACGCCGCCGTCGAGCATAGCGGCGAACACCAGCCCGGCGAAGATGATCAGCAGCGGCTGGATCAGCACCACGATCAGCGCCATCGCCGCCGCGAGCCCGAGCCAGACCGTCGCGCGCTTGAGCTCGGCGCGCACCAGCGGGTCGCGCATCTCGTTGGGCCCCGGTTCGGGGACGATCTGCGCGGCCTCCTCGCTCATTGCTTGGCGGTTTCGCGCGGATGCAGCGTCAGGCCGACGCGGCCGCTGCGGAAATCGCTGAACCAGCTCAGCGGGTTCCAGCTCGCGCTACCGTCAAGCGAGAAGGTGATGAACTCGGCGCGGCCGCCGAGATATTCCCACGGCACCGGGCCGCCCAAGCCCTCTTCGATCAACGGGAAGCGGCTGTCGGCGCTGCGGTCGCGATTGTCGCCCATCAGGAACACGTCGCCCGCCGGCACTTTGACCGGCCCGTAATTGTCACCCATGCTGTCTGGCTCGAGGTCGATCGTGTCGTAGCTGCGCCCGTTCGGCAGCGTCTCGGTGATGATCGGCAGGTGGCAAACCATCTTGCCGTTCGGCCCGATCTGCTTGGCGCCGGGATATTGCATCGGGTCGCAGGTCGAATTGTCGTCGACGGGCAGGTCGCGATAGTGAAGCGGCCCGCGCTCGATCGGCTTGCCGTTGAGGATGACGACGCCGTGGCGCAGCTCGATCGTGTCGCCGGGCAGCCCGATCACGCGCTTGATATAATCCTCACGCTTGCCCGGCGGGGTGACGACGGCGACGTCGCCGCGCTTCGGCATATGGCCGAACAGCCGCCCGTTCATATGAGGCAACAAGTGGAAGATCGGCGAGGCGAACGACCAGCCATAGGGATATTTGGTCACCACCAGCCGGTCGCCGACCAAGAGGTCCGGCAGCATCGATTCGCTGGGGATATAGAAGGGCTTGGCAATGAAGCTCTGGAACGCGAACACCGCGAGCGCGAGCCACAACAGCCCCTTGATCTCGGCCCACCAATTGGTGCCGGCCTTCTTCTCGGTCGCGACGGGTTCGTCCTGCTTCGCTTCGGCGTCCAACGCGCGCTCCTACTCGATTTCGCTTTTCGGCACCGCCTCGATGACGACGAACGCCTGCGCCCAGGGATGATCGTCGGTCAGGGTGAGGTGCACAAGCGCGACGTGGCCGTCCGGCGTCATCGCGTCAAGCCTCGCTCTCGCCCCGCCCGCCAGCGCCAGCGTCGGCGCGCCCGAGGGCGCGTTGACCACGCCGATGTCCTTCATGAACACGCCGCGCTTGAACCCGGTGCCGACCGCCTTGGAGAACGCCTCCTTGGCGGCGAAGCGCTTGGCGAGCGTGCCGGCCTTGGTGAAGGGACGGCGATTGGCCTTGGCCTGTTCGATTTGGGTGAACACGCGCGCCTCGAACCGCGCGCCGAAGCGATCGAGCGACGCCTGGATGCGCTCGATGTTGCACAGGTCCGAACCGAGGCCGATGATCACTAATCTCCCTCCCGCTTGCGGGAGGGGTTAGGGGAGGGCGTGTCCAAATTCGGTCGGCGCGACATGACAGGCCCTACCCCTGCCCCTCCCGCAAGCGGGTGGGGAGAATGGCGGCGGCCCCTCACCGCGCCGCGTCCCTCGCGGGGCGCATGCGGCGGACGCTTTCTGCCAGCCCAACGAAGATCGCCTCGCCGATCAAGAAGTGCCCGATGTTGAGCTCCCTCACCTGCGGGATCGCGGCGATCGGCGCGACATTGTCATAGGTCAGGCCATGGCCGGCATGGACCTCGATCCCGTTCTTCGCAGCCAGGGCAGCGGCATCCGACAAGCGCCGCAGCTCCTCTGCCTGCGCCGCGCCCGACAGCTCGGCATATTTGCCGGTATGCAGCTCGACAACCGGCGCGCCGAGGCGGATCGCCGCCTCGATCTGCGCCGACGCAGGCTCGATGAACAGCGACACGCGCACCCGCGCCGCGCCCAGTTCGGCGACCATCGGCGCGAGGCGATTGTGCTGCCCGGCGGCGTCGAGCCCGCCCTCGGTGGTCAGCTCCTCGCGCTTTTCGGGAACGATGCACGCGGCGTGCGGCGTATGGCGCAGCGCGATCGCCAGCATCTCGTCGGTCGCCGCCATTTCGAGGTTGAGCGGGATCGGCAATCCGGCGGACAGCCGCGCGATGTCGTCGTCGGTGATGTGGCGGCGATCTTCGCGGAGGTGCGCGGTGATGCCGTCGGCGCCTGCTTCGGCTGCGAGCAGCGCTGCACGGACCGGATCGGGATAGCCGCTGCCGCGTGCGTTGCGCACGGTCGCCACATGATCGATATTGACCCCGAGGCGAAGCGGCTCGCTCACTTCTTGAGGCCTCGGCTGCCCGGCTTGGTCGCCGGGATCGCGGCGAGGTCGGGCGGCAGCGCATCGGCCGGATAGGCCGGCACGTCGAGCTTGCACAGCGAGACGAGCGGCGCACCGACATCGGCCTTGCCATTCGAGCGATCGATGATGCACTCCGCGCCGAGCAGCTCGCCGGGATGCGCGCGGATCGCAGCAAGGCATTCGCGCGACGACAGGCCGGTGGTGACGATATCCTCGACCATCACGACGCGCGCGCCGGCTGGAATCTCGAAACCGCGGCGCAGGCGGAATTCGCCTTCCTCCCGCTCGACGAACACCGCCTTGCAGCCAAGCGCCCGC
Source organism: Sphingomonas sp. (assembly GCA_051954635.1). GTDB lineage: Bacteria > Pseudomonadota > Alphaproteobacteria > Sphingomonadales > Sphingomonadaceae > Sphingomonas. The sequence continues at coordinate 16,187 of JBQCHO010000156.1, forward strand.
GCTGTTTCATAGCCTGGGATGATGCCGCCGACCGCGGGCGAGACGATCAGATCGACCGCGCCGAATTTGGTGGTGATCGCGTCGGCCAGCGCGCGGCACAGACGTTCGGTGCGCGTGGGATCCTGGAACACCAGCATCTTTTGCAGGAACACCGGCGAGTGCAGCCCCGAGGACAGGATGAAGTGCCCTTCGAGCAGCGCATCGGCGTCGCGGAATTCGGCCAGCACCTCGTCTTCGGTCATCACGCGCCTTTCCTGCGATATTCTGCGCGTTCAATAGGATCGCATCGGCGGCTGCGCAACGCGAGCGGCAAAAAACGCGCGTGCCCGCTTGAGCACTACTGGACCACCGCGTATAGCCCCTGACAAAAGGGGCGTATTCCCGTCCTTGCGGCCACCGATAAGGCTGCTTCGATAACGAGGGGATGGACACACGACGATGCGGATGATTCGGTTGAAGACGATCGCCATCGCAGCCGGCCTCGCGCTGGCCGGTGCGGCTCCGGCGATCGCCCAGCAGGCGGCCGCGCCAGCGCCTGCCAGCGTCGCCAACCCGGCGACTCCCGCTCCGGCGGCCGCCAAGCCGACCAACCCCTTATTGTCGCAGGACGGCGCCCCGCCGATGGCGGTGACGCCGGGCGTCGGCCAGCCGGTCGACGGCAAGATCGGCCTCCAGCCCCAGTTCAGCCCGACCGGTGTCCGCGCCGCGCACATGCACAACGACCTGCTGGTGCCGATCATCACCGTGATCTCGGTGTTCGTGCTCGCGCTGCTCCTCTGGTGCATGTTCCGCTATCGCCGCGCGGCCAACCCGACGCCATCGCGCACCTCGCACAACACCGTGCTCGAGATTTTCTGGACGCTCGCGCCGGTGGTCATCCTGATCGTCATCGCGATCCCGTCGATCGGGTTGCTCCAGGCGCAGTTCCGGCCCGCGCCGAACAATGCGGTAACGCTGAAGGCGACCGGCAACCAATGGTATTGGACCTATGAATATCCGGATCTGGGCGACATCCAGATCACCTCGAACATCCTGAAGGAAAAGGACGAGGTGCAGCCGGGTCAGGCCTATCGCACCGATGCCGACGGGCCCAAGCTGCTGGCGGTCGACAATCGCGTCGTGCTGCCCGTCGGGGTGCCGATCCGCCTGATCACCACCGCGGCCGACGTGATCCATAGCTGGGCGGTGCCCGCGTTCTGGATGAAGCTCGATGCCGTCCCCGGGCGGTTGAACGAGAAGACCTTCCAGATCGACAAGCCCGGCCTCTATTTCGGCCAGTGTTCGGAGCTGTGCGGCGCCAATCACGGCTTCATGCCGATCGTCGTCGAAGCGGTGCCGCCGGCCGAGTTCGCCGCTTGGGTCCGTGCCAAGGGCGGCAAGATGCCGGGCGACGCCGCCGCGCCATCGACCGCGCTGATCCCGCAGCCGGGCGCCGACGTGAACGACGCCACCGCCAAGCCCGCCGGCGGCACCCCGCCGACCGTCACCGGCACCGCGGCCGCGCCGACCAGTGCGCAGCCCGCCACCAGCAACGCCCCCGGCGCCAGCAAATCGGATATCTGAGCCCATGACCGATACTACGCTCTCCGCTCATCATTTCGAAGCGCATCACGACGACGCGCATCATCATGACGCCGAGCACAAGCCGGCCTTCTTCCAGCGTTGGTTCATGTCGACCAACCACAAGGATATCGGCACGCTCTATCTGATCTTCGCGATCACGGCCGGCGTGATCGGCGGCGCCGTTTCCGGGCTGATGCGCATGGAGCTGATGAACCCGGGCATCCAGTATCTCCCCGCATGGGCGAGCTGGCTGTGGGGTGGCCAGGCGACGATCGACCAGGCGCGCGACCTGTGGAACGTGCTGATCACCGCGCACGGCCTGATCATGGTGTTCTTCATGGTGATGCCGGCGATGATCGGCGGGTTCGGCAACTGGTTCGTGCCGATCATGATCGGCGCGCCCGACATGGCGTTTCCGCGGATGAACAACATCTCGTTCTGGCTGCTGGTGCCGAGCTTCTGCCTGCTGCTCGCCTCGCCCTTCTTCGGCGGGGTCGGCACCGGCTGGACCCTCTATGCTCCGCTGTCGACCTACGGCCAGCCCGGCCCGGCGGTCGACATGGCGATCCTGTCGCTGCACCTTGCCGGCGCCAGCTCGATCCTCGGCGCGATCAACTTCATCACGACGATCTTCAACATGCGCGCGCCGGGCATGACGCTGCACAAGATGCCGCTGTTCGTGTGGTCGATCCTGGTCACCGCGTTCCTGCTGCTGCTGGCGCTGCCGGTGCTGGCGGCCGCGATCACGATGCTGCTGACCGACCGAAACTTCGGCACGACCTTCTACGACGCGTCGGGCGGCGGGAACGTGGTGCTGTTCCAGCACCTGTTCTGGTTCTTCGGCCATCCCGAGGTGTACATCATGATCCTGCCGGGCTTCGGCATCATCAGCCAGGTGATCGCGACGTTCAGCCGCAAGCCGGTGTTCGGCTACCTGGGCATGGCCTATGCGATGGTCGCCATCGGTTTCGTCGGCTTCATCGTCTGGGCGCACCACATGTTCACCGTCGGTATTGACGTCGACACCCGCGCCTACTTCACCGCGGCAACGATGGT
>JBQCHO010000157.1:0-68858 GCA_051954635.1 Sphingomonas sp.
AAAGGGGGCTGTGCCCACTCACTTTGAAGCGTCTTACCCTGCGAGTTCAGACTCACTTCTGAGTTGGAAATAGATTCGATGTTCAAGAAAATCCTGATCGCCAATCGCGGCGAGATCGCGTGTCGGGTGATGCGCACCGCCAAGAAGATGGGGATCGCAACGGTCGCGGTCTAGTCGGATGCCGACGCGCGCGCGCCGCATGTGCTGATGGCCGACCAGAGCGTCCGGCTCGGCCCGCCGCCGGCGGCGGAGAGCTATCTCAAGGCCGAGGAAATCCTGCTCGCCGCGAAGGAGACCGGCGCCGACGCGATCCATCCCGGTTACGGGTTCCTCTCCGAACGCGAGAGCTTCGCGCGCGCCTGCGCCGAGGCCGGCATCGCCTTCATCGGGCCGCCGCCCAACGCGATCGCCGCGATGGGCGACAAGATCGAATCGAAGAAGCTCGCCAAGCAGGCCGGCGTCAACGTCGTGCCGGGCTATCTCGGCGAGATCGCCGATACCGAAGAGGCGATAAAGATCGCCAAGGACATCGGCTTCCCGGTGATGATGAAGGCGAGCGCGGGCGGCGGCGGCAAGGGGATGCGGCTCGCATGGTCCGAACAGGACGTGCGCGAGGGCTTCGAGGCGACCAAGCGCGAGGGGCTGGCCAGCTTCGGCGACGACCGCGTGTTCATCGAGAAGTTCATCGAAAGCCCGCGCCACATCGAGATCCAGGTGCTCGGCGACCAGCACGGCAATGTCGTCTATCTCCACGAGCGCGAATGCTCGATCCAGCGGCGGCATCAGAAGGTGGTCGAGGAAGCGCCGTCGCCGTTCGTCACGCCGAAGATGCGCAAGGCGATGGGCGAGCAGGCGGTCGCGCTGGCCAAGGCGGTCGGCTATTATTCCGCCGGAACGGTCGAGCTGATCGTCTCGGGCGCCGACACCACCGGCGAGAGCTTCTACTTCCTCGAAATGAATACGCGTTTGCAGGTCGAGCATCCGGTGACCGAGGAGATCACGGGGCTCGATCTGGTCGAGCAGATGATCCGCGTCGCGGCGGGTGAAAAGCTGGCCTTCACGCAGGACGACCTGACGATCAACGGCTGGTCGATCGAGACGCGGGTGTATGCCGAGGACCCGTATCGCGGGTTCCTGCCGAGCATCGGCCGGCTGGTGCGGTACAATCCGCCGCAACCCACCGTCATTGCGAGCGGCGAAGCCGCGCGGCAATCCAGTGACGGCGCGAGTGACCCTGGATTGCTTCGCTCCGCTCGCAATGACGAGGTCATCATCCGTGTCGACGACGGCGTTGCCGAGGGCGGCGAGGTCAGCATGTTCTACGACCCGATGATCGCCAAGCTGATCACCTGGGCGCCGACCCGCGACGAGGCCGCCGACGCGCAGGTTGCCGCGCTCGACGCGTTCGAGATCGACGGCCCCGGCCACAATATCGATTTCCTCTCAGCGCTTGTCCAGCACCCGCGCTTCCGCTCGGGCGAGCTCACCACCGGGTTCATCGCCGAGGAATATCCCGACGGCTTCACCGGCGCGCCAGCTTCGCCCGAATTGACCCACCAGCTCGCTGCCATCGCCGCGTTCGCCGCGACCGCACAGGCCGATCGCGCGCGTCGCATCGACGGCCAGCTCGGCCGCACGCTGCCGCCGCCGGGCGACTGGATGGTGACGATCGACGGCACCGACCACGACGTCTCGGTCTCGACCGACGGCATCGTCATCGACGGCGAGGAATTGCCGCTGGCGATGGAATACACGCCGGGCGACCGCATGATCGACGCCGATCTGCTCGGCGACGATGCCGATGACGACGGTGATTTCGAGGTTCTCTCGACCCTCTCGGTGCGTATCGCGCCGGTCCGCTCAGGCTGGCGTCTCACCACACGAGGCGCGAGCCACATCGCGCGCGTCATCCCCGCCCGCGTCGCGCCCTACGCGGCGCACATGATCGAAAAGGTGCCGCCCGATCTGTCCAAGTTCCTGCTCTGCCCCATGCCCGGCCTGCTCGTTCGGCTCGACGTCGCCGCGGGCGACACCGTCGAGCCCGGCCAGCCGCTCGCGGTGGTCGAGGCGATGAAGATGGAGAACATCCTGCGCGCCGAAAAGGCCGGCACGATCAAGGCGGTCAACGCGAAGGCCGGCGACAGTCTGGCGGTCGACGAAGTAATTCTCGAACTCGAATGACGTCCCCGAGTGTCGCAGGTCGTTACAACTTGCGACACTTATTTGTTGGACGTGATCGGGCCCGCGCGCCATTCAACGGCACAATGACAAGGTCGCGCCTCGCCTCGATCGCCATGATGGCATTGCCGCTTGCGGCGTGCGCCGTCGGCCCGAACTACAAGCCGGCGACGCCCGGCCAGCTCGGCGTTCCGCAAGCCTATTCGGTCCCCGCCGACGCCTCGACGCGCGGCGATTTCCGCGCCTGGTGGACGCAATTCAACGATCCGTTGCTCACCCAGCTGGTCGAGCAGGCGCGGACGCAGAATCTCGATGTCGCGCAAGCCGTCGCCCGTTTGCGCCAGGCGCACGAAGCGCTGATCCAGTCGCGTGCGCAGCTGTTCCCCAGCGTCGACGCATCGGCCGGCTATTCGCGCAATTTCAACCTCGCCGGCGGCACCAGCACGATCACGCTGCCCGACGGCACCGTCACCTCGATCAGCCGGTCGAGCGGCGACAGCTTCTCGGTCTCGGGCAACGTCTCGTACCAGGCCGGTCTGTTCGGCGAGGTCCGTCGCTCGGTCGAAGCGAGCAAGGCGCAGTATGAAGGTTCGGGCTACGATTACGCCTCGGTCCTGACCTCGACCGAATCCGAGGTCGCGCGCAACTACATCCTCGCGCGGCTCTATCAGGCGCAACTCGCCAACGCGCAGGCGTCGCTAAGCATCGAAGATGACAATCTGCAGATCGCCGGCTGGCGGGTCCAGGCCGGGCTCGTCTCGTCGATCGACCAGGAGCAGGCGCGCGCCAGCCGCGCGCAGACCGCTGCATCGATCCCCTCGATCGAGGAATCGTACAACCAGGCCGTCTCGCGGCTCGGCGTGCTGACCGGCCAGGCGCCCGGCGCGCTCAAGACGCAGCTGGCGGCGGTCGAGCCGATCCCGCAGGGGCCCGCGTCGATCGCGGTCGGCATCCCGGCCGATACGCTGCGCCAGCGTCCCGATGTTCGCAGCGCCGAACGCAACCTCGCCGCCGCCACTGCCGAGATCGGTGTTGCCGAGGCGGCGCTCTATCCGGCGCTCAACATCACTGGCAATATCGGCGCCTCGTCGAACGTGCTGAGCGACCTGTTCAAGGTGATTACGGGCAGCGTCTTCGCCGGCTTGAGCCAGGTGATCTTCGACGGCGGCCGCCTTCATGCCCAGGTCCGCTCGAACGAGGCGGCCGCCGATGGCGCCTTTGCGGCCTATAAGTCGACCGTGCTCACCGCGCTCGAGGACGTCGAAAACGCCGTCGTCGCCCTGAACGCTGCCAAGGAGCGCGAGAAGCAATATGCCATCGCCTTTGATGCGTCGAACAACTCGGCGATCCTCGCGCGCGCGCAATATCGCGCCGGGCTCACCGATTTCACAACGCTCAACACCGCGGAAAGCTCGCTGCTGTCGGCGCGCAACGGCCTCAGCCAAGCCAAGTCCGACGAAGCGACCGCGCTCGTCCAGCTCTATCTTGCGCTCGGCGGCGGATGGGACAGCTCGGCCGTCCCCGTCGCCCCCGCCACAACGCCGGTCGTCGCGACCGCAATGCCTACGTCCGAGGACCGATAGATGGCCGACCAGACGATCACCGATACCGATGAATTTCTTGGCGTCCGCGAAGCACCGGCGTGGCAGCGCTGGGCGAAATGGGCGGCGATCGGCATTGGCGTCATCCTGCTGTTGCTGCTGGTGCGCCATTTCACCAAGCCGAGCGACGCGGCCGGCTATGCGACGCAATCGGTCAAGACCGGATCGCTGACCACCACCGTATCGGCCACGGGCAAGCTCGCGCCGGTCAATCAGGTGACAGTCGGCTCGCAGCTCTCGGGGCTCGTCACGCAGGTCGCCGTCGACGTCAACGATCATGTCACCAAGGGCCAGGCGCTGGCGCTGATCGATCCCCAGCAGATCGACGACCAGATCCGCCAGTCGCGCGCGCAGCTCGCCGCCAATCAAGCTGCGGTCAACGAGGCACGCGCGACGCTCGAACAGGCCAACGCCACGCTTGCGCGCTATCAGGAAGTCAGCAAGCTGTCGGGCGGGCGCGTGCCGGCCAAGACCGAGATGGAAACCGCGATCGCCGATCGCGATCGGGCGTCCGGCGCGCTCAAGGTCGCGCAGGCCAATGTCCAGGCCTCGAACGCCAGCCTCGCCCAGAACGAGACGCAGCGCGCGCGCGCGATCATCCGCTCGCCGGTGACGGGGGTCGTCCTCGCCCGGCAGGTCGATCCCGGCCAGACCGTTGCCGCCTCGTTCAACACGCCGACATTGTTCGTGATCGCCGAAGATCTGACCAAGATGAAGCTGGAGGTGCAGGTCGACGAGGCCGATGTCGGCCAGATCAAACAGGGGCAGAAGGCGAGCTTCACGGTCGACGCGTTTCCCGGGCGCACCTTCCCGGCCGAGATCACCCGTGTCGACCTCGGCTCGAACCTGACGGTGCAGGATGCGTCGTCCTCCTCATCGAGCTCGACCGCGTCGAGCGCTGCTTCGAGCAGCGGACAGGTGGTGTCCTACGCGGCTGACCTGTCGGTCGCCAACCCGACCCAGGAACTGCGCCCGGGGATGACCGCGACTGCCGATATCGTCACCCAGCAGGTCGACCACGCGCTGCTCGTGCCCAATGCGGCGCTGCGCTTCGTACCTGAGAGTACCGACAAGGCGGCGGCCAGCGACAGTGGCGGGGGGATCACCGGCGCGCTCGTGCCGCGCCGCCGCGGCCGCAGCAACGACAAGGGCGGCGACGGCGCGACCGCGCTCAACGCCGGCGGCCAGCACACCGTCTACGTGCTCGATGCCGACGGCAAGCCCCAGCCGATCAAGGTGACGATCGGCCAAACCAACGGCACGATGACCGTGGTGACGAGTGGCGACCTCAAGCCCGGTATGAAGGTTATCACCGGTCAGCTTTCGGGTAAGCAGGGCGTGTCGGGCGGGAAGGGCGCGGGTTCGGGTGGATCGCGCAGCGGCGGCGGACGGCGTGGCCAGTAACGCCGCCGCTGATCCGATCATCCGGCTGCGCGGGGTCACCAAGGTCTATGGCACCGGGGCGACGGCGTTCCAGGCGCTGAAGGGGGTCGATCTCGATATCCGGGCTGGCGATTTCGTCGCGGTGATGGGCGCGTCGGGCTCGGGCAAGTCGACGACGATGAACATCCTCGGCTGCCTCGACGTGCCGACCGAGGGGCAATATCTGTTCCGCGGGCATCATATCGAATTGCTCGACCGCGATCAGCGCGCGCTGCTCAGGCGCCGCTATCTCGGCTTCGTGTTCCAGGGTTTCAACCTGCTCGCGCGCACCAGCGCGCTCGAAAATGTCGAGCTGCCTCTGCTTTACCGTGGCGAGCTGCGCGCCGAGCGTCGCGAGCAGGCGATGGCGGCGCTCGACAAGGTGGGCTTGAAGGACTGGTGGGATCATACCCCGGCCGAACTTTCCGGTGGTCAGCAGCAGCGCGTCGCGATTGCCCGCGCGATCGTCACCCACCCCGACGTGCTGCTCGCCGACGAACCCACCGGCAACCTCGATTCGGAACGATCGGTCGAGATCATGGAGCTGCTCACCGAGCTCAATAGCGAGAGTGGCATCACTGTCCTGATGGTCACGCACGAGCCCGATATGGCCGCCTATGCACACACCATCGTCAACTTCAAAGACGGCCTGGTCGAGAGTATCGACGCCAGGCACAAGCCCGGCGACCGGCCGGAGACGCATTGATGTTCGGCACCACGCTTGTCCTTGCCTTGCGATCGATCCGGCGGCATCTGCTGCGGTCGTTCCTCACCATCCTCGGCATCGTCATCGGCGTCGCCGCGGTGGTGACGATGGTCACGCTCGGCAACGCCACCACCGCGGCGGTGCAGAAGCAGATCGCCAGCCTCGGCACCAACGTGCTGATGGTCCGTCCCGGCCAGGGCTTCGGCCGCGGCGGTGGAGGACCGCCGCCGCCGCCGTTCAAGATCGACCTCATCGACGGCATCGAACAACAGGTCGCCGGCGTCACCGCGGGCGCCCCGCGCGAACAGGCCAGCGTGACGGCGATCTACAATGGCAACAACTGGCAGACGACGATAAACGGCACCACCGACGCCTATTTCACGATCCAGCCGTGGAATTTGAGCGAGGGCCGCTATTTCACCACGCAGGAGGAAGAGGCCGGCAAGGCAGTCTGCATCCTTGGCAGCACCGTCGTCACCAGCCTGTTCAAGGGGGTCGATCCGATCGGCAAGCGCTTCCGCGCCGGCAGCGTGTCGTGCGACGTCATCGGCACGCTCGAGACCAAGGGGCAGTCGGGCTTCGGCGGCGATCAGGACGACGTCATCATCATGCCGATCAAGGCGGTGCAGCGTCGCTTCACCGGCCGGCGCGATATCGAGATGATGTATGTCGGCACCGATGCCGCCTATAATAGCGATCAGGTCCAGGCGTCGTTGACCAGCCTGCTGCGCGAACGTCGCAACCTCCAGCCGGGCCAGGATAACGACTTCAATATTTTCGATACAAAGCAGATTTCCGACACGCTGACCGGCACGACCACGCTGCTGACCGGCATCGTCACCGCGGTCGCGGCGATCAGCCTGGTGGTCGGCGGGATCGGCATCATGAACATCATGCTCGTCTCGGTGACCGAACGGACGCGCGAGATCGGCATCCGCCTCGCGATCGGCGCGGTCGCGCGCGAGGTGCTGATGCAGTTCCTGGTCGAAGCGGTCGCGCTATCGTGCCTCGGCGGCCTGATCGGGCTCGTTATCGCGCAGATCGCGGTGGTGGCGATCGCGCCGGTGATGAAGGTCGACTGGGTCTTTTATCCCGGCATCAACCTGATCGCTTTCGCCATTTCAGCGGTAATTGGCGTCGTGTTCGGCTTCTTCCCCGCCCGCCGCGCCGCCGCGCTCAACCCGATCGACGCGCTGCGGCACGAATAACCGTCAGAGCTCAAACCAGCGCGCGCAGCCGCTCCAGATCCTCGGGCGTGTCGACGTCGATCAGTTCGCCCGGCACCGCGATGACGTGATGCGCCCGCGCGATCATCTCGCGCGCGCCCGTGTCGCCAGTCAGGTTCATCAACCAATCGAACCGGTTCTTGCCGAACAGCGCCGGCGGCCGCGGCTGCTTGCCGTTCGACGAGGCGAGGACGGTGTCGTCGCCATCGGCATAATCGAGCAAGCGGTGGACATGCGACGCCGTCACGCGCGGCATGTCGGCGAGCGCAATCAGCACGGCGCGCGGATCGCCCTCGCGCGCCGCCTCTACCCCCAACCGGATCGAGCTCGACAGGCCGCGATCGGGACGGTCGTTCTCGATCACCCGGTAGCCGCGGCTCGCAAAATCGAGATTGGTGTCCCACACCACCGCGATCCGCTCGGCGAAATTGACCGCCTCGAGCGCGGTGACGACATGAAACGCGAGCGGCTGGCCGAGATAGTCCTGCTCGAGCTTGTCCTTGTCGCCGAACCGCGCGGATTTCCCCGCGGCGAGCAGGATCAACACGGTTTCCTCAGGCTTGATCATGCAACGTCCTTATCATGCCCGCGGCGATCGACAGCGCGATCTCGGCGGGTCCGATCGCGCCGATGTCGAGCCCGACCGGGCCATCGATCCGCGCGAGGTTCGGTTGTGAAACGCCCGCCGCCGCCAGTCGCTCCAACCGCGCGGCATGGCTGCGTCGCGATCCCAGCGCGCCGACATAGCCGGTGTCGGCGGCAAGCGCGGCGATCAGCGCAGGGTCGTCAATCTTGGTGTCGTGGCTAAGCGTGACGACTGCGGTCGCCGGCCCCGGCGCATAGGCCGCGACCGCCTCGTCGGGCCAACGATCGTCGAGCGTCGTGCCGGGGAATCGCTCTTCGGTCAGAAAGCGCCCGCGCGGGTCGATCACCACCGTCTCGATCCCCAGCTCGCGCGCCAGACCCGCGAGCGCCTGCGCGATCTGCACCGCGCCGACGATCAGCAACCGCCGCGGCGGATCGTACCGGTTGACGAACACGCTGCCCGCAGCCTCCCCGATCACGCTCCGCCCGGTGACGAGATCGGTGCTGACGCTGAGCGACTGGCCGATCCGCCGCCGCTCGAAGATCCGCTCGAAGATCGCGGCGTCGAACCCCTCGGGCGCGATGTTCTGCACCATGACGGCGATCCGCCCGCCGCAGGGCAGCCCGACTTCCCACGCCGCGGCATCCTCGACGCCATATTCCTTCATGATGAACGGCTTGCCCGAAATCACCTCGGCGGCGGTCGCCAGGATATCGCTTTCGACGCAACCGCCCGAAACCGATCCCTCGAACCGCCCGTCCTGATGGACGATCATGTGGCTGCCCTTGGGCCGAGGCGCCGAACCCCAGGTCGAGGTTACCGTCGCCAGCGCCATCGGTGCACCCGCCCAGGCGCGTGCGGCGGCGAGGACACTGTCGTTATCGGCCATCTAAGCTGTTCGACCCCATGTCATTTTTCTGCCTTGCCGCCGCCATAGCCTGCCTCTTCGCTCTATCGAAAGCGAGGAACGCCCATGCCCAAGATGGTGTCCCGACGCGAGGCGACAACCGGCGCTTTGTTGCTGGCGTCGGCGTGCGCGACGCGGCAGAATGCGGCGATGCAGCCCAGCGCCCCGTCGCTCTCCGCCCCGATCGTCATCGCGCACCGCGGCGCCAGCGGTCTGCGGCCCGAACACACCCTGGCGAGTTACGAACTCGCGATCGAGCAGGGCGCCGACTTCATCGAACCCGATCTCGTGCCGACCAGCGACGGCGCATTGGTGGCGCGCCACGAAAACGACATTTCGGACACCACCGACGTCGCCGATCACAAGCAATTTGCCGGGCGCAAGACGACCAAGACGATCGACGGTAAGAAGCTGACCGGCTGGTTCGCCGAGGATTTCACCCTCGCCGAGTTGAAGACGTTGCGCGCCAAGGAGCGTTTGCCGCTGCTGCGCCCCGCCAACACCGCATTCGACGGCAAATTCGAGATCCCCACGCTTGCCGAGATTATCGTGCTGGCCAAACGCGAAAGCGCGGCGCGCGGGCGGACGATCGGCATCTATCCCGAAACCAAGCACCCGACCTATTTCGCCGAAATCGGCCTTTGCTCCGACGAACCGCTGGTCGATGAACTCCACGCCGCCGGGTGGCGCAGCGCCTCGGCGCCGGTGTTCATCCAGTCGTTCGAGGTCGAAAATCTGCGCAAGCTCCACGCATTGACGAGCCTGCGCCTGATCCAGCTACTCGACGCCGACGGTGCCCCCGCCGACGGTGCCCGGACCAGCTATGCCGATATGTTGACGCCTGACGGGCTCAAGGCGATCGCGCGCTACGCCTGGGGAATCGGCCCCAACAAGAGCATGATCGGCGACGATGGCGCGCTCGTCAGCGATGCACACGCGGCGGGGCTGCGCGTTCACCCTTGGACCTTCCGCGCCGAGAATTATTTCCTGCCCTGGGGCTTCAAGAAGGGCCTCAACCCGCGCGGTCATGGCCACCTCGCCGCGGAGATCGATCGCGCGCTGGCGCTCGGCGTCGATGGATTCTTCACCGATTTCCCGGCAATTGGTGTAGAAGCCCGCGCGGCGTTCGGGAAAAATCCCGCCACCACGGAGTGAGTATCATGCGTATCCTGCCGATCCTGGCCGCCGCGCTGCCGCTATTGGCCGGCGGCTGCCTCGCCAAGACCGCCTACAATGTCGCCACCGCGCCGATCAAGGCGGGCGGGCAGATCGTCGACTGGACGACAACCAGCCAGGACGAGGCCGACCGCAATTACGGCCGCAAGATGCGCAAGAAGGAGGCCGAAGAAGGCCGCGAGCGCCGCAAGTGGGAAAAGAAGTGCCACGACAATCCCGATCTCGACGGCTGCCAGCAATATTCGGGCTACCGCGCCGGCTATGATAACTGAGCGTGGCATTGCGCACGCTGGCTGGCGGATGAGATAAGCGTGGCGCGTATCATCATCGCCGAAGACGACGATATCGTCGCGGACATTGCCCGCGATGCGCTGATGGCTGCAGGCCACGCGGTCGGCGTTTTAGGCAACGGCGTCGACGCGCTGCGCACGATCCGGGCGCGTGACCCCGATTTGGTCATCCTCGATTGCAACATGCCCGAGCTCAGCGGGCTGCTCGTGCTGCGCGAGATGCGGAACTCAGCCGACATGTTCGACGTGCCCGTGCTCATCCTGACCGGCCGGCAGAGCGCAAAGGACGTCGATCTCGCTTATTACGAAGGCGCGAACGATTATATGAAGAAGCCCTTCGACCCCGAAGAACTTGTTTTCCGCGTCGAGGAACTGCTCGGCAAAAGGCGGACGAGCGGACGCTGAAGCGTCAGTCGAGCTGTTCGCCCAAGATGTCGGCAACGGTCCGCATGACCTGCGGCTTGACGTGGACGCCCATATGGCTGCTGTCGATGTGGATCGACCGGCACGTCGCATCATCGGGATCGTGGCAGATCATGCCGTTGACAAAGCCGTCGCTGCGGCTCCAGATCGCAGTCGCCTTGACCGGCAGCGGGGCGGCACATTCGGCGAGCAGCGCTTGCTGCTCCGCGCTGTCGATGCGCTCGCCGGTCAGCCATTGATAGGTGCGCCACAAATTGGTCGCGCGCGGCGAGCCGGCGAACGGCGCGCTGATCGTGATCACCTCGCGCACCATATCCGGCCAGCGCTGCGCGGCGAAGCGCGCCATCACTCCGCCAAGGCTGACGCCGACCAGCGTCACCGGCTCGCCCGCATCCTCGGCGATGGAAGCGATTCGAGCGCGCAGCCGCTCGCCATCGGGCCCGATCGTGCGCAGCGATAAATTGTGACCAAGTTCCCAGCCATAGCCGCGATAGCCAAGCGCCTCGAGATAGCGCTTGAGCACGACGTTCGAGGCGTCGGAAGTGAACAGGCCGGGGAGCAGCAGCACCGGGCGTCCGTCGCCCTTAGCCGCTGCCATCAGCATCGATCGCGCGAAGGCGAGCGATCCGAGCGTCCACGCCGCGCGCGGCAATTCGGCCGCCAGCGCGAGCTTCGAGGGTGCTGTGTGGATCACGTCTCGCGTCGCGGTCGCCATCAGAACCATCCCATCACGGTCACCGCGAACGGCGTCCACGCGCCGACGCGCACGCCGGCGGCGCGCAAGGCTTCACCCGTCCACTCATTGCACGTCATCAAAGCGTCATAACGCCCGGCGCCTGAATAGAACGCATCGTAAGCGCCATAGCCGTGAAAAATAGTCGGGCGCGTGCCCGGCGGCACTTTCGCGAAGCTCGCCCGGATGAAGGCGGCGAGGCGGCGATATTCGGCGTCGCGAAGCACGATCGGGCGGACGTCGGCCGCCGGCATCGGCGCGGGCAGGTGCTCGACATGGACCAGCGTGCGATCGCTGCCCAATGCCGCCTCGACGACCGTCCCCGGGCGCACATCGGCCCATGTCGGCGTTTCGAGATAGAAGCGTTGCTCGCCCCAGCCGATCGCGAGGTGATCGTAAGCGGCGTAGCGCGGATCGGCGATATCCCCGGGGCGGACGAGGTCTCGCCAGTCGACCCCGGCGGCGGCGACCGGCACGATCAGATCGGTATGGACGCCGTTGGTCTCGACATAGATCGTGATGCCGCGTTGGGGCGGCCGCCAGTCGCCGTTGACGGGGATCGCGCCGCCGACGAGCCCGGCCGCGCCGTAAGCCACGAGGATCGCTAATAATCCCAGAAAAAAAGTACCGAGCCGGTGTCCCGCCTTCGGCCAGTCGATGGTCATCGTGTCGATTTCCCGGCCCCAACGGTCTGTGCTATCCTAGCGACATGACGAAAAAAACGCACGTTTTGCAGAAGCCTCCGCGGGGCGCCGCCGCCGATTGGACGATCCCGCAAGACTGGGCGCATTACACGCCCGAAGAGCACGATACGTGGGACAGGCTGTTCGATCGCCAGGCGAAATTGCTGCCCGGCCGCGCGTCGGAAGCGTATCTTCGCGGGCTCGACGTGCTCAAGCTGTCAAAGCCCGGCATTCCCGATTTCGAGGAACTCTCCGAACGGCTGATGAAGCTGACCGGCTGGCAGGTGGTCGCGGTGCCGGGGCTGGTGCCCGACGAGGTGTTCTTCGATCACATGGCCAATCGCCGCTTCGTCGCGGGCAATTTCATTCGTCGGCCCGATCAGCTCGATTACCTGCAGGAGCCCGACGTCTTCCACGATGTGTTCGGCCATGTGCCGATGCTCGCCGATCCGGTGTTCGCCGATTATCTCGAGGCGTATGGCCGCGGCGGGCAGCGCGCGATGAAGCATGATGCGCTCAAATATCTAGGCCGGCTTTATTGGTACACGGTCGAGTTCGGACTGATCGAGGAGCCGGAGGGGCTGCGCATCTACGGCTCGGGGATCGTCTCGAGCTTCGCCGAGAGCCGATTCGCGCTCGACGATCCGAGCCCCAACCGTATTCGCTTCGACCTCAAGCGCGTGATGCGCACGCAATATCGGATCGACGATTTCCAGCAGAATTACTTCGTCATCCCGAGCTTCGACGAATTGCTGCGCGTCACCGTCGATACCGATTTCGCGCCGCTCTACCGCGAGATCGGCGGCAAGCCCGACATCCAGATCGGCCACATCATGCCCGGCGACGAGGTGATCACCACGGGCACGCAGGAATATGCCAAGGGCCGGCGCGACTTGCAGGAAGCGGTGCTCGCCTGAGGAGTTAACCGGGCGTCGCGGCGGAGCCGGCGAGGAGGCCGCCGTCGATGTTGAATTCGGCGCCCGTGATGTAGGTCGCTTCGTCGCCAGCGAGCATCGCGGTGACCGCGGCGACCTCGTGCGGAAGCCCGAAGCGCTTGAGCGGGGTATCGGCGACCAGCGCTGCCATCCGCGCTTCGCGATCGTCGCCGGTGCCGAGCATGGGCTCCCAGATCGGCGTCAGGATCGCCGCGGGGTGGATCGAGTTGCAGCGGATTTTCCATCCCTGCTGCGCGCAATAGAGCGCGACGGTCTTGCTGTGGTTGCGTACCGCCGCCTTCGAGGAGGCGTAAGCGGCGGCGAGCGGGATGCCGACCAGCCCCGATCGCGACGAGATGTTGATGATCGAGCCGGCACCGCGCGCTTTCATCGCGCCAATTGCATAGCGGCACCCGAGGAAGGTGCCGTCGAGGTTGACGCGGTGGACCGCGTGCCAGTCGGCGAGGCTGGCATGTTCGGGGTCGTGCGCGACGGGTCCGTCCTCGAACCCCGTGACGCCGGCGTTGTTGACGACAACGTCGGCGGTCGGGACGCTCTCGGCGAGCGCGCGCCAGTCCTCCTCCAGTCGCACGTCGAGCTTGATGAATCCTGCGCCGAGCTCGGCGGCGGTTTGTGTGCCACCGGCTTCGTCGATGTCGGTGACGATCACCTCGCCGCCTTCGTCGCGAAACCGCTCGGCAATGGCGCGGCCAATGCCGCGCGCGGCGCCGGTGACGACGCAGATCTTGCCGCTCAGGCGCTGCATCTCACCGCTCCCGCTTGCGCAGCCGCAGGATCGCCCAATCGCCGAGGTCGAGTCGCTCGGCGAGGCGGCAGCCCTGCCGCCGATAGGCGCGCGCCACCGCATCTGCCTGCGTCTTGAGCAGGCCGGCGAGCACCAATTGGCTTTTCGGCGCGGCGATCGCGGAAATGTCGGGGGCCAGATCGATCAGCGGCCCGGCGAGGATGTTGGCGATGACGAGATCGTAAGGCGCGCGCCTTGCGACGAGAGCATGGTCCGTGCCGTCGGCGACGGTGAGCGCGAGCGTGCCCATGCCGAGCCCGAGCGCGACCCCGTTCAGATCGGCGTTCTCGGCAGTGACGTCGATCGCGATCGGATCGATGTCGGTCGCGGTCGCATAAGCGCGCGGCCACAAATGCATCGCGGCGAAGGCGAGCAGCCCGGTGCCGGTACCGAGGTCGATCAGATTGTCGACGCGCAACCCCCGCCGCCGCATCGCATCGAGCATCATCAAACAGCCGGTGGTCGTTTCGTGATGCCCGGTGCCGAACGCGCGGCTCGCCTCGACCAGGAAATTGTGCACGCCGGGGTCGCGCGACGGCGCATGCGTCGAGGTGTGGACGAAGAACCGCCCTGCGCGTACCGGTTCAAGACCCGATTGGCTCAGCGTCACCCAGTCCGTTTCGGCGACGCGTTCGGGTGTAGCTTTGATCGCACCCGCGCTCGGCACCAGCGCGCGCACCGCGGCGATCGCCGCTTTGCCCGGCTTGCCCTCGAAGAACGCCTCGAGCCGCCAATCGCTAGGATCGTCGGGGGTCGCCTCACTGGTCATCAGTACCGGCGGCGGATCGACCGCGGCAAGCGCCTCCATGTCGACCTCGATCGCCTCGGCCTCCGCCTTGGTGCACGGCAGGACGAGTTTCCAGCTATCGGACATAGCTCGCTCCGTTCACGTCGAGCACCGCACCGGTCATCGAGGGTGGGGCGTCGAGCGCGCAATAGCGGGCCAGATTCGCGACCTCGGCCGGATCGGCGACGCGACCCAGGGGAATGTCGGCAAGCAATTTGTCGCCGCCGCGGCTTTCCAGATAATCCTCGGCCATCCCGGTCATCGTGAAGCCGGGGCAGATCGCGAAGGCGAGGATGCGCTCGGCCGCGTAACCGCGCGCGATCGTCTTGGTCATCGCCACCATCCCGGCCTTCGACGCAGCGTAATGCCAGTGGGCGGGGGAATCGCCGCGATAGGCGGCACGGCTGGCGACGTTGACGAGGCGGCCGCCGGTGCCCGCGTCCTGCCAGTGGCGGACCGCGAGGCGCGACAGCTCGGCCGAGGCGGTGAGGTTGATCCGCATCGTTCGCTCCCAATCAGCGAGCCAATCGTCGTGCGGCTGATCGAGCGGCGAGGCTTCGAACACGCCGGCATTGTTGATGAGGACGTCGATGCGGCCGCCGAGCCGATCGAGCGCGGCTTGCCACAAAGCGGGCGCAGCGCCCGGTTCGTCGAAATCGGCGGGGATGCCGCTCTTGGTGCCGTGGCCGACCAGGGTCACGTCGTCGCCGTCAAACGCGGCAGCAATCGCCGCGCCGATCCCGCGGCTCGATCCGGTGAGGAGGATGTGCGTCGTCATGCGCTTCCCTATCCGCGACCGCGCCGGCAAAGTCGAGCGGCTGGCCAAGCATCGCTGCGAGACGTATCGCTTTCGCCATGAACAGATTGCTGATCGCGCTGGCCGCCGCCACGCTCGCCTTTCCCGTCCGCGCCGCGTCCGACGATGCCGCGATGCACGCCAAGGTCGAGGGGCTCATCAAGCGGATGACGCTCGAGGAGAAGGCCGGGCAGCTCGAGGTGCTCGGCGACGACTACGGCAATCTCGACGAACTCGCCAAAGCGGGCAAGCTGAGCGCGACCAACGGTGTGCTCAACGATCGCGACGTCGCCAAATTTACGCGCCACCTGCAAGACATGGCGATGCAGTCGCGGCTGAAGATTCCGCTGCTGTTCGAGGGCGATGTCGCGCACGGCTATTACACGATCATGCCGGTGCCGCTGGCGATGGCGGCGACCTGGGACACCGCGCTGACTACACAGGTTCACCACCAGGCCGCGCTGGAAGCGACCGCCTCGGGCGTATCGTGGACGTTCAGTCCGATGCTCGACATCGCGCGCGATCCGCGCTGGGGGCGGATCGTCGAGGGCGCAGGCGAAGATCCGTATCTCGGCAGCGCGATGGCGCTGGCGCAGATGAAGGGATTCCAGGGCAGCGATTTGTCGCGCCCCGATACGATGATGGCGACCGCCAAGCATTTCGCCGGCTATGGCGCGGCCGAAGCGGGGCGCGACTATAATTCGGCCGACATCCCGCCGCGCCAGTTCCGCGACGTCTATCTGCCGCCTTTCAAGGCGGTCGCCGATGCCGGTATCGGCTCGATGATGGCGGCGTTCACCGCGATCGACGGCGTGCCGGCGACCTCGTCGCGTGAGTTGCTGACCGGCACGCTGCGCGACGATTGGAAATGGCACGGGCTGCTGGTGTCAGATTACGACGCGATTCCCGAACTGGTGACGCACGGCGTTGCCGCCGACGACGCCGAGGCGGCGGCGATCGCGCTGCATGCCGGCATCGAGATGGACCTCCATTCGGGGATTTACCTGAAGGAACTGCCTGCGCTGGTGCGCAGCGGCAAGGTGTCGATGGCCGAGGTCGACGCCGCGGTGCGCGATGTGCTCGAGGCGAAGTGGAAGCTCGGCCTGTTCGCCGATCCCCATCGCTACGGTAGTGAGGCGAAGCAGAACGATCCGGCGCTGCGGGCGCAAAGCCGGGCGGTCGCGCGCAAGGCTGCGGCCGAATCGATGGTGCTGTTGCGCAACCAGGGCGTGCTGCCGTTGAGGAAGGCCGGCCGCATCGCGGTGATCGGCCCGATGGCGACCGCGACGCGTGACCTCGAAGCGCAGATGCCCGCGGAGGGCGACCCGTCCAAAGTGGTGACGATGCTCGCCGGCATTCGCGAGGCGACTGCGGGCAAGGCGAGCGTCAGCTATGCCAAGGGCGTCGACGTCGCGAGCGACGACACATCGGGCATCGCCGCGGCAGTGGCCGCGGCAAAAGCGTCAGACGTCGCAATCCTCGTGCTCGGCGAGAGCGTCGACATGATCGGCGAGGGCAACAGCCGCGCCGCGATCGACCTGCCCGGACAGCAACTCGCCCTCGCCAAGGCAGTGGTTGCGACGGGCAAGCCGGTTGTCGCGGTGATCGTCAGCGGCCGTCCCCTAGCGCTGCCGTGGCTCGCCGAGCACGCGCAAGGGCTCGTCTATGCCTGGCTCGGCGGGGACGAATCGGGCCATGCCCTCGGCGACCTGCTGTTCGGCGATGCGAACTTCTCGGGCCATCTGCCGGTGACGATGGTGCGTGCGCTGGGCCAGGTGCCGTTGACCTACGATCATTTGCCGACCGGTCGGCCGGGCAATCAGCACACGATCTACACCAGCCGCTACGTCGATCTGCCCAACACGCCGCTCTATCCGTTCGGCTACGGGCTTTCGTACACGACCTTCAATTACGGTGCACCACGGCTCGACAGCGCGACATTAGCCCAGGGCGGCGCACTTCACGTCACGACGCGCGTGACGAACACGGGCACGCGCGCGGGCGCGGCGGTCGCGCAGCTCTACGTTCACGACGAGGTGGCGAGCGTCAGCCCGCCGGTGCGGCAGTTGAAGGGGTTCGAGCGTGTGGCATTGAAACCCGGCGAGTGGCGTGACGTGACCTTCACGCTGACGCCTGCGGACTTGGCCTTCAGCCGGCGCGACATGACTTGGGGCACCGAGCCCGGCGCCTACACGCTCTATGTCGGCGGGGACTCGAACGCGACAGCGTCCGCAACATTCAAGCTAGTGACGGACTAAACATCCCCCCCACGAGCGGATCGTGTGCGGCTCCGCCCCTCCACCACTCGCTGCGCGAGCGGTCCCCCTCCCCATTGCATGGGGAGGATCGTCAGCCTTAATCCATCCCGTCGTTCAAAAACCGCTCGGCCATCGCGCAGTGCATCGCGACGCCGCGTGCCATCACGCTTTCCTCGATCGTCATCTTCGTGTTGTGGAGCGGCGGATTGGTGCGATAGTCGGTGCCCTCGGGCGCGACGCCGATGAACGCCATCGCGCCGGGCACGTCGCGCAGCACGTAGGCGAAGTCCTCCGCGCCCATCATCGGGGCGGGCATCGGCGCCCAGCCGCTCTCGCCGCCGAGTTGCTCGGCGCAGGCCTTCATCAGATCGCACGCTCGCGGATCGTTGACGGTCACCGGATAGCCCTGCTCGATCACCGCCTCGCCGACGGCGCCGTGCGCGGCGGCGATATTCTCGACGATGCGGACGAACGCCTTCTGCATCTTCGCGCGCGTCTCCTCCGACAGCGTGCGCAGCGTGCCGACCATCGTCGCCTCGGCAGGGATGATGTTGTGCGCGCTGCCGGCGTTGATCTGCGCGATCGTCAGCACCGCCGGGTCCATCACCGGCACCTGGCGCGCGACGAACGTCTGCAGCGCGGTGACGATCTCGCATGCAACCGGAATTGGATCGAGGCAATCGTGCGGCATCGCACCGTGGCCACCGCGCCCGCGGATCGTCGCCTTCAACGTGTCGGCGGAGGCGAGCAACGGCCCCGGCCGGCTGACCACTACCCCCGCCGGGATATTGGGCGAGATGTGCAGCGCGAACGCCGCCTCGGGCCGGGCGATATCGAGCAGCCCGTCGTCGATCATGTAGCGCGCGCCGTGATAGCCTTCCTCGCCGGGCTGGAACATGAAGACCACCGTGCCGGGCAGCTCGTCCTTGCGCGCGCAAAGGATCCTGGCCGCGCCGACCAGCATCGCAGTGTGTGAATCGTGGCCACAGGCGTGCATTGCGCCAGGGATCGTCGAGGCGAACGGCAGGCCGGTATCCTCCTGCATCGGCAGCGCATCGTGATCGCCGCGCAGCAGCACCGTGCGCCCGTTGTCGCGCCCGCCGCGCAGGATCGCGACGAAGCCGGTCGTGCTCTTGCTGTCGTGGATTTCGAGCGGCAGCCCGGCGAGCGCGGCCTTGATCTTCTCGGTCGTGCGCGGACAGTGCAGCCCGATCTCGGGCTCCTGATGGATCGCGCGCCGCAGCGCGACGACCTCCTCGAACCCGGCCTCGCTCGCGGCAGTCCAGTCGGTTTGCGTATCGAGCGGCGCGTCCATGATCTCGGTCCCGGATGGTTGGTGACGAGCGACAGTCTAGAGCGGTTAGCGGGGATTGCCACACCCGTTACGGGATATTCCCAAGGCGAACGCACCGCGGCGGACGTACGGCTGCCCGGCGCGTCGAAACCCGCGTAAACCCCGGTCTGCGGCCGATCGACAGCCTTGTTGCGAGTCGCCGCTCGCAGCGCTTCCGGCCCTGATATGCGCCACCCCTCGACGCACGCTGCCGACCAGGTTCGTCACGGGAGAGAGAAGATGAAATCAATCAGCTTGTTGCTCGGCGTGGCTACGCTCGCCCTGCCGCTCGGCACGACGCATGCCCAGAGTTTGTCCGGTCAATCGATGACCGATCCCCATTTGAGCGTCGATCGATGGATCACGCGGATCGGGCTGAAGATGGAGAACCGCATGGCGATGGATGGTGGCCTGCCGCATCAGATCGTCAGGCCGCTCATGGCGCAAGTCAGCTTCAAGTGCAGCCAAAGCGGCCGGCCGAGCGCTGTCACGCTGGTTGCGCCATCGGGCTCTCCGCAGTTCGATGCGGTTGCCGTTCGCACTGTCGCGGCGATCCCGTCGCTGCATCCGCTGCCGCGCGACATCAGCTACGACCAGCGGTATCGGGCCGTCCTGTTCTATTCCAACGATTCGGACGCGCCGATGGTCAACGCGAAGGCGCTGGCGATACGGAACCAAGGCAATGCCTGGCTACATCGGCATCCGAGCGTCATCGTCGGCTCGGCGGCAATGATGGTCGAACCCGATTGACCGAGTCTGGCGAGGGCGCTGCTTCGGCGCCCCCGTCTCTCGGTTCGATCGGCGGCTCGACCCAGCCGCTGCCGATCGCGATCGCGATCAGGTGATTGCGGTTGCGCGCGCCCGTCTTCGCCTTGGCATGTTCGAGATAGCTGTCGACCGTACGCGGCGCGATCGCCAGTTCGAGCGCGATCTGCTTGGCCGAATAGCCGCAGCTGGCGAGCCGGACGACATCATGCTCTCGGGCGGTGAGGGGCGGATGGTCGTGGTCGTTCGACATCGGGGCACCTCTGAAATTGCGCTCCGACCCATCGCTTCTTTTATCGCTAAGGCCACCGTTAGGCGCGCTCGCCCGGCGACTGTCAATCACTGTGTGACCGAGCGGGCTGAGGATGCGGCCATGTGCGGTTCGGAACGGGCCCCGACGTCAGCCGTTGGCTGCCGCGAAGGAGACGCGACATGACCGACGCCCCGACTCTCGACCGCCCCACCACCCAGGATCCGACCGCGTGTTATCCCAAGCCGCCGTTCGAGCGGCAGCGTCAGCCCTGGCCAGGCCTCGCGCGCGACATGACGCCGAAACCCGATCACGGTGAGACGAGCTATAAGGGCTCGGGCCGTCTGGCGGGCCGCAAGGCGCTGATCACCGGCGGCGATTCAGGTATGGGCCGCGCCGCCGCGATCGCCTTTGCCCGCGAGGGCGCCGACGTCGCGATCAACTATCATCCCGACGAGCAACCCGACGCCGATGAGGTCGTCGACCTGATCGAGGCCGAGGGCCGTACATGCGCGGCGATCCCCGGCGATCTGCGCGACGCCGATTTCTGCAAGCGCCTCGTCGAGCAGGCGGTCGCAACGCTCGGCGGGCTCGACATCCTGGTGAACAATGCCGCGCGGCAGCAGCAGGCGGACAGTATCACCGACATTTCGGACGACGATTTCGACGCGACGATCCGGACCAACATCTACGCGCCGTTCTGGATCACCCGCGCTGCGCTGCCGCACCTCGATGCCGGCGATGCGATCATCTTCACGACGTCCGAGCAGGCCTATGATCCCTCGCCCGACATCATCGATTATTCGATGACCAAGGCGGCGCTGATGAACCTGACCAAGAGCCTGGCGAAGCAGCTCGGGCCCAAGGGTATTCGCGTCAACGGCGTCGCGCCGGGGCCGATCTGGACGCCGCTCCAGGTCTCGGGCGGGGCGACGATGGACAAGCTCGAACAATTCGGCGGGCACACCCCGCTGGGGCGACCGGGTCAGCCCGCCGAGCTGGCTTCGATCTACGTCCAGCTCGCCGCACGCGACGCAAGCTACGCCACGGGTCAGGTCTACGGATCGGCGGGCGGCAGCGGCCAGCCTTAAATGCCCCTCTCGCCGAGGGAATAGACGCGATTACGTTCGCGCAATAAGATGCGGCGGTTGCCTGCTGTGTCGCCGATCTCGGGCGCCGCAGCGGCGACGCAAAGGTGGTTCGCGCAATGACGCTGGTTGCGGGGGTGCGTTTTTCCGGTTTGACGTGCCGCCGCACGGGAGTGTCGAGATAGGGGAAGTCTGTCATGACCGACAATGAGCCGTCCGGGAACGTCGATGTCACCAAGGCCTGGCGCGCGACGCAGGGCCAGAAGTCAGCCGCCACGCGGCTCCGCCTGTTCGCTGCAATCGCCTGGGTCATCGCCATCGGCGGCGAAGTCGGCGGGATCGTCCTGCTCTATCGGCACACCTTCGATCACGGTCATCTCGGGCTGTTGATCGGCCTTCTGGTCGGAATCGCGATCTTCGCGATTGCCGGCAGCCTGATGTGGAAAGCCGCCAACAAGCAGGATCCGGCGAGCAAGGCGGACGCGGCGAAGTTCTTCTTCCAGAACCAGCTCGGCGCGATCATCACACTGATCGCGTTCCTGCCGCTGATCGCGCTGATCTTCCTCGACAAGGACATGGACCCGAAGAACAAGAAGATCGCAGGCGGCGTCGGCGCGGTGCTGGCAGTGGTCGCGACGCTGATCGGGGTGAGCTACCACCCGCCGTCGGTCGAGCAATATACGCAGGACATGAATTCGTGCGCCGCGCAGATCAAGGCGGGGCAGCCGACCACCGCCTGCTCTCCCGAAGTCGCCGCGCAGGCGCAGGACATCGCCAAGGATACAGCCACGGTCGCCGACGCGACCAAGGACGCCGCGCATCCCAATGGCCAGGACGTGGTCTACTGGATCGCGCCCGAAAACGGGGCGAAGAAGTCCTCGACGCCGCACGTCTTTCATATCTGCCAGGGCGTGAGCCCGCTGCGAAACAAGACGGTCAATCACGGCTCGGTGACCGAGGCCTATGCCGAGAACGCGACGCGCATCACCAAGCAGATCGGCATGGAGCAGAAACAGTGCGGCTTCGCGAGCGCGCCGGCTGCTGCGGCTGATACCAGCGCAGCCCCCGGCAATAGCTGACGCACCTTCGGCGCAATAAGAAAAGCCGCCCGGTCTCGCGACCGGGCGGCTTTCCGTTTGTGCTGCAACGCGCGGTTACTTCTTGATCTTCACCGCAACGAACCGGTTCTGCCCCTTGGGCAGCGCGATGTAGAGCAGCACCTGATCGCGGCCCGCGCGTTTCGCGGCGGCGACTTGCGCGGCAAGCGCCTGCGGGGTCGTCACCGGCTGGCCGTTGGCCGACACGATGACGAGGCCACGCTGCAGCTTCTGGCCTGCGTCGCTCGACGAATCGACCGAGGTGATGATCACGCCCTTGGTCGCCGGGTCGACGCCGACCTGTTGCGCGATCGTCGGCGTCAGCGTGATCGTCGAGATGCCGAGCGAATCGGACGTCGCCTGATCCTGCTGCGTCTGATCGTCCGCGTCGGGCAGACCGTCATTGTCGTCGTCCTGCCCGTTGAAGCCGGCCAGCTCCTGCTCGGACGGGCGCGTACCGAGCGTCACGTTCAGCGTCATGTGCTGGCCGTTGCGAAGGACGTCGAACGGCACGCGCGCGCCCGGCTGCAGGCCAGCGACGAGATAGCTGAGCGACTGATCGGCGGTGACGTTCTGATTGCCGACCTTCATCACCACGTCGCCAGGCTTGAACCCGGCCTTGGCGGCGGGGCCGTCGGGCGTGACGTTGGCGATCAGCCCGCCGGTATTCTTGTCGATGCCGAGCGACGAGGCGATATCGTCGGTGATCGGCTGGATCGCGACGCCCATATAGCCGCGCTTGACCGATTGGCCCTTCATCAGAGTCTCGACGACGGGGCGGGCCTCCTCGGCGGGAATCGCGAAGCCGATGCCGACATTGCCGCCCGAAGGCGACAGGATCTGCGAATTGATGCCGATCACTTGGCCCTGCATGTCGAACATCGGGCCGCCCGAATTGCCGCGATTGATCGAGGCGTCTGTCTGGATAAAGCGATCATAGCCGCCCAGATCGGTGGTGCGATGCAGCGCCGAAATGATGCCCGCCGTCACCGAGGAACCAATCCCGAACGGGTTGCCGATCGCGACAACCCAGTCACCGACGCGCGCATTCTTCGAATCGCCGAACTTGACGAAGGGGAACGGGCCGCCCTGGATCTTGAGCACCGCGAGGTCGGCGGTGTCGTCATGGCCGACCAGCTTGGCTTTGTATTCCTTGCCGTCGGTCATCGTCACGGTGATCTCGTCGACCGTCGCGCCCTGCGCGCCCGCCGAGATGACGTGGTTGTTGGTCACGACATAACCGTCGGGCGAGATGATGAAGCCCGAACCGAGCGATTCGGCTTCGCGCGTCGTCGTCCCGCCGCCGCCCTGGCCGCCGTTCATCTGCCCGAACAGTTCGGCGAACGGCGTGCCCGCGAACGGGTTGTTCGGCACCTTGACGTGCTGCGTGGTCGAGATGTTGACCACCGCTGGCTGCAGCTTGGCGACCATGTCGGCGAAGCTCATCGGCGCGCCGGCGCGAGGCACGACCTGCTGCATCGCGCCGGGCTCGTTCTGCGCGGTTTGCGCGCCGGCGGTCGGTTGCAGGGTCATCGCAGCGGCAGCGCCGCCGAGGAGTAGGGCACCGGTAATGCCGTAAGCGTAGCGCACTAGCTAAATTCCTCTTCTCTGGCAGTTCATCGTGGGAATGCGGCGGCTCATGGCCGATCCTTGCTGAACCTCGTTTGAATATGAACGAAACGACAGGATGATCCGTGGCAGCTCGCTATTTCCCCTCGAACTGCTTCAAATACGCATTGTCCGGCGAAAGGATCACCTGCGTCGATCCGTGCGGCGTCGAATTGTCGCCGTCGGCCGCGAAGGTGTGATCATAGGACTGCATCGCGCGATAGAAATCGTAGAATTTCGGATCCTGGTTGAACGCATCGGCATAGATATGCGCCGCCTTGGCCTGGGCATCGGCGCGAATGATCTGCGCCTGCTTGCCGCCTTCGGCGCGGATCGTGATCGCCTGCTGCTTGCGCGCCGAGGCCATCGCGGTGAGCGCCGAGTTGAGCGGGCTGCCGTCGGGCAGGTCGGCGTGCTTGATCCGCACGTCGACGATCTCGACCCCATACTGGCTGGCAAGGCGTTGCAGCCCGGCCTGGATGTTATCCATCACCTGATCGCGCTCGGGGCTGAGCAGCACCGCGAACGGATGCTTGCCGAGCTCGTTGCGGATCGACGTGCCGAGCAGCGGGCGCAGCGCGTCGGTGACGCCGGTCTCGCTGCCCGCGGTGATCGCCATCTTCAGCGGATCGACGACGCGGAACCGCGCATAGGCGTCGACCTCTAGGCGGAGCTGGTCGGACGACAAAACCTGCTGATTGTCGTAATCGACGTCGAGCACGCGCTTGTCGACCCACACCAGCCGGTCGACGAACGGAATGCGGGCGATCAGCCCGGCGCCGGTGCGCCCGAACACTTGGCCCGGCGCCCATCCGTTGACCGTTCGCACCGGCTTTTCGAAGCGCAGCACGACGACCTGCTGCGTTTCGGGGACGATGGTGAAGGTACTGGCGACGATGATCACCGCGATCAGCGCGAGGATGCCGAGCGTCACTGGATTGCGGAACAAGGTGCGGTTCATTGGCCGCCTCCCGTCGCCGGCGCGGTCGTCTGGACGTCGGAGCCGTCATCGGGCGGCGGCAGCGCGCGTCCCCCCTGCAGCTTCAGATACGGCATCACGCCAGGTGCATCGACCACCACCTTGTCGGTGCGCGCCAGGATATTCTCCATCGTCTCGTAATACATGCGGCGCTTGGTCACCTCGGGCGCGAGCTTGTACTGCTGGTAGAGGCGGTCGAACTGGCCGGCCTCGCCCTCTGCCTGCGCGATCACCTGTTGCGCGTAAGCCTGCGCATTGTTCTTGGCGGCGACGGCGTCGCGCTGCGCGGCGGTCACGTCCTTGAACGCGTCGTTGACCTGTGCGGGCGGATCGGCCTGCTTGATCGCCACGCCCTGGATCAGCACGCCGGCATTATAGCCGTCGAGAATCTGCTGCATGCGCTGTTGCACTCTGGCCTCGATCGTCGTGCGACCCGGCCCCATCGCGTCGTCGAGCGACACGTTGGCGACCACTTCGCGCATCGCGCTTTCGGCGGTCGCGCGCACGGTGGAGCGCGGATCGGCGATCTGGAACGCGAAATCCTGCGCGTTGGCGACGTTCCAGCGCACCGAATAAGCGAGGTCGATGATGTTCTGATCGCCGGTCAGCATCAGATTCTCGCCGCCGCCGTCGGGGAAATCCTCGTTGCGGATGTTCTGCACGTCGATCGCATCGACGCGGTTGATCGGCGCCGGCAGCGTCATGTGGATCCCGGGGCCAAGCGTGCCCGAATAGCGCCCGAAAAAGGTCACCACACCGCGTTCCTGCGGGCCGATCGGGTGGAAACTGGTGACGGCGATCCACACGACGAGCACCAGGGCGACGCCGATCAGCCATAGCGAGCGTCCGCCGGGGCCGCCGGGCAGCGAGAAGTTGCCGCCGCCATTGCCGCCCCCGCCGCCGACGCGCGCGCGCTTGATCCATTCGTCGAGCGCGGTCGGCCGCCCGCGCTTGCCGCTCGGCGGTAGCGTCCAGGGATTGGCGGGCCCTTCGTCCTTGCCGCCGTCTTCGCCACTACCCCAGGGACGCTTGGACTTGTCGTTCATGAAAGATGTCAGCCCCTGACCCAGCCGTGACGGAATGTTCATCGCGCCTTTATAGGAGGGCGAGCGCGGAAAAACAGTGGCAAGCGGCGATACCCGCCCTATGTCGCCGCGCATGACCACCGATACCGCTTCGCTCGATCACGTCCTCTCCGCGGTCGCCGGCACGCGCGCGACCGCGCGGCGCGACGGCGACCGCGCCAGCATCATCCTCGACGTGACCGGGCTCGACGCCGCCGAGCGCGACAAGATGGAAGCCGACGTGGCGCAAGTCGCGCGCGGCATCGACGGCATCGCCGAGGTCCGCGTGGCGCTGACCAGCCAGCGTGTCGCTCGCCGCTTGATCGCGGTGGGTTCGGGCAAGGGCGGCGTCGGCAAGTCGACCGTCGCGGCCAATCTCGCGATCGCCTTGAAGCAGGCCGGGCACCGCGTCGGGCTGGTCGATGCCGATATCTACGGCCCCTCGCAGCCCAAGCTGCTCGGCGTCGAGGGCATTCGCCCACAGGCCCGGGACAAGGTGCTGCAGCCGGTGCCGACCCCGTTCGGCGTGCCGCTGCTGTCGATGGGGCAGCTCGTCGCGCCCGATCAGGCGATCGCGTGGCGCGGCCCAATGGCCTCGGGCGCGCTCGGCCAGTTGGTCGAGGCCGATTGGGGCCCAGCCGAGACGCTGGTGCTTGACCTGCCACCCGGCACCGGCGACGTTCAGCTGACGATGATCCAGAAGCACCGCCCGGCCGGTGCGGTGATCGTCTCGACTCCGCAGGACCTTGCGCTGATCGACGCGCGGCGTGCGATCGATCTGTTCGGCAAGGCTGGCATTCCGGTGATCGGCCTTATCGAGAACATGGCCGGCTATCTGTGCCCGCATTGCGGCCAATTGTCCGATCCGTTCGGGCTCGGCGGCGCCGAGGCGGCGGCGAACGATCTCGGCGTCCCGTTCCTCGGCCGCATCCCGCTCGACCTCGCGATTCGCGAGCGCTCTGACGCCGGGACGCCGCCGGTCGCGGGGAACGGCCCCGAAGCCGCGGCGTTCATCGCGATAGCCGACCTCGTCGGCGACTGGCTCGACCGGGAGGATGCGCGTGCCGCTGACCAGTGAGGAGGATATCAAGGCGCTACTCGAGAGCGTCCGCACGATCGCGCTGATCGGCGCGTCGGATCGGCCCAATCGCCCGTCGAACGGCGTGATGGCGCGGCTGCAGCGGCACGGCTACCGCGTCATTCCGGTCAATCCGCAGATAACCGGCGAACACATCCACGGCGAGTTCGTCTGGCGCGATCTGTCGCAGATCGGCGAGCCGATCGATCTCGTCGACATCTTCCGCCGTCCCGAAGCCGCCGGCGAAGCAGTCGATCAGGCGATCGCGGCGGGCGCCAAGGCGGTGTGGTTGCAGCTCGGCGTGATCAACGAAGCCGCCGCCGCGCGCGCCGAAGCGGCAGGGCTTCAGGTGGTGATGGATCGCTGCCCCGCGATGGAAATCCCGCGACTGGGGGTCGCGCCGGTCGCCTGACACGGCTTTCCACCCTACTGTTTTCGCGTCATAACCCTGGGCCGAGGGAGAGACGCTATCCTGAGCGCAGCGATCTTGGCGATGATGATGATGGGGTTGGGTCAGGCTCAGGCCGGCGCGACACCCGACTCCGCGACGATGATGACGCATTATCACGACCTCACCTCGGTTGCGCCGCACGAGAATTGCCAGACGCCGGCCAATGGCGACATCGTCGTGTGCGGCGGTGGCAAATCCGATCAGCGCCTGCCGCTGCCCGACGAGCGCGGTCCCGTCCTCGGCCCCTCGCCCGAACCGGCGCGCGCCGACGCCGATTGCCTCGCCGCGACCGGCCGCGCGTGCGCGATCTGCCCGCCGACCGGCTGCACCGGCGTCAATCTGCTCGCGATCCCGTTCAAGGTCTTCCGGATCGTCCAGGCGATCGTCGACCCCGAGCATTGAGGCGTGGGCCTGGTCTTCAGCCGATCGGGGAAATGGTGCTGCCGGTGAGGATTGAACTCACGACCTCAGCCTTACCAAGGATGCGCTCTACCACTGAGCTACGGCAGCATACCCATGTCGGGGAGCGGCGCCTATGGCCGCGGGAGACCCGGATTGTCAAGGCGCCGCGGGCGGCATAATTGCGCGTCCATGACCGAGAAGGACGAAAAGGCCGAACGCCTCGCCGCGGCGCTGCGCGAGAATCTACGCAAGCGCAAGGCGCAGGCGCGCGGCGAAACGCCGCCGCCCGCGCCCGAGAAGCCGCAGGATTAGCCGATCGGCGCGCACTTGGCGTCGAGCCAGGCGCGGTCGTCGCCGGCCAGCTCGGGCCCGATCTTCTCCAGCACCTTCGCATGATAGGCGTTGAGCCAGGCGAGTTCGCCGGCGCTGAGCAATTCCGGCAGGATCAGCGAGCGCTCGATCGGCACGAAGGTCAGCGTCTCGAAACCGAGCATCGGCATGTCACCGCCGGGCACCGCACGTTCGACCACCAGCACCAAAGTCTCGATGCGGATGCCGTATTCGCCAGCCTTGTAATAACCTGGCTCGTTCGAGAGAATCATGCCCGCTTCTAGCGGCACCGCCGGCCCGCCGCCGGGATAGGTCGGCTTGGCGATCCGCGCCGGGCCTTCGTGGACCGACAGATACGCGCCGACGCCGTGCCCGGTGCCGTGCGCGAAATCGAGCCCCGCCTCCCACAGCGGCCGCCGCGCGAAGCCGTCGAGCTGGCCACCATTGGTACCCCTGGGGAACAGCGCGGTATCGAGCGCGATATTGCCCTTGAGCACGCGGGTGAAGCGGTCCTTCATCTCGTGGGTCGGCTCGCCGACCGGGATCACGCGGGTGACGTCGGTGGTGCCGTCCTCATATTGTCCGCCCGAATCGACCAGATAGAGCTGGCCGAGTTTGAGTTCGGCATTCGACGCGGGCGTCGAATGGTAATGCGGGCTCGCGCCGTGCGCGCCGGTCGCCGAGATCGTGTCGAACGACGTGTCCTTGAGCACGCCGGTCTGGCGGCGGAAATCGAGCAGCTTGTCGACGCAATCGAGCTCGGTGACGCCGCCCTTCGGCGCGGTTTCCTCGACCCAGCGCAGGAAGCGGCTGAGCGCGGCGCCGTCGCGCACGCTCGCCGCCTTGTGGCCGGCGATTTCCGCATCGTTCTTGATCGCCTTGGCGAGGACCACAGGATCGCGCAGCGCGAGCACGGTCGCGCCGCCGGCTTCGAGCGCGTCGAAGATCGCGGCGACGGCGTTGTCGGGATCGGCGGCAACCCGCTTGCCCGAGAATTTCGCCAGCGCCGGGGTGAAATCGAGCCGGTCGTGCACGCGCACCGCGTTGCCGAGATGCTGCGCGACCGCGTCGGTCATCTTGTCGGGCGCGACGTAGAGGTCGGCGGTGCCGTCGGCCGAGACCACCGCATAGCTGAGCGCGACCGGCGTGTGCGCGACATCGCCGCCGCGGACGTTCAAGGCCCAGGCAATCGAATCGAGCGCCGACAGCACGACGGCATCGGCCTTCTTCGCGGTCAGCCAGTCGGCGATCTCCTGGCGTTTCTGCGCCGACGAGCGGCCCGCGGCGCTTTCGGATTGCACCGACAGTTTGGCGTCGGACGGCGAAGGGCGATCGGGCCACACCGCGTCGATCGGGTTGGTATCGACCGGCACCAGCTCGGCGCCGACTTCGGCGAGCGCCTTGGCCGCCTCGGTCGCCCATTGGCGCGTGTGCAGCCACGGGTCGTAACCGATTCGCCCGCCGTTAGCGGCATGCTCGGCGATCCAGTCCGACACCTTGGTCTCGGGCACGGCGACATATTGCCAGTGCGCGCCATCGACCTGCTCGCGCACTTGAAGCGTGTAGCGGCCATCGGTGAAGATTGCCGCGTCCTCGGGCATCACCACCGCGGTGCCGGCCGAGCCCTGGAAGCCCGTCAGCCAGGCGAGCCGCTGGGCGTATTCGCCGACATATTCGCTCATATGCTCGTCGGTCAGCGGCACGACGAAGCCGTCGAGCCGGTCGCGCTTCAACTGATCGCGAAGAGCCTGGAGGCGGTCGGCATAGCTGGACATGAATACTCCTGAATTGGGGTCGGGACTGATCACGCCGTCCCGCCACCGATCGGGACCGGCGACCTGGACAGCGGATTTGCTTAGCTCGGATTGTGGCAGATTAGGCCGGCGTAGAACAGCGCTGCGTCTCAGCGGCGTCGGCGGTGACGGTGGTGGCG
Source organism: Sphingomonas sp. (assembly GCA_051954635.1). Classification (GTDB taxonomy): domain Bacteria; phylum Pseudomonadota; class Alphaproteobacteria; order Sphingomonadales; family Sphingomonadaceae; genus Sphingomonas. The sequence continues at coordinate 29,891 of JBQCHO010000157.1, forward strand.
TGGCGAGTGATTGCGGCGACGAGCGCGCCACATGCGGACTGCGACGAAGGTCACGCCGATGACCAGCAGGATGATTAGCCAATAGGCGATGATCCGCTGAACGATCATCGCGATGTCGTCCGTGCTCAGCATGTCCCGCATTCTAATGTGGCGCGACGATATCGCCAAATCGCGCGGATCGGGCTTTGCGGCGCCCCTTATCTACCGGGACGCCGCATGCCGTGACGGGTCAGCTGTTCGAGCTGACAGTCGTGGTCGTGGTCGTGGTCGCCGCCGGGTGGCGGACCACCGTGTGGTGGACAACGCGGTGGCGGACTACCTTATGATGGACAACCGGATGATGCACCGTCGTGCGGGTCGTGCCGCTGCTCGTCGTGCGGGTCGTGACGGTAGTCGCCGCTACCGGCTTGATATTGGCGGCGGTCGCAGCTTCGGCCTGGGCTTGGGCAGCGGTGGCTGCGCGCTCGGCGGCGTTGGCCCGCGCATTGGCGGCGGCGGCGCGATCGTTCGCGGCCTCGGCACTCGCCTGGGCGTTGGCGGCCTGCTGCTGCGCGACGCCGACGACGGCGGCGGTATTTTCACGCTGCGCGCTCATCGCGGCGTCGTGTTGCTGCTTGGCATGGGCCATCGCCATATCGGCGAGTTCGGCGGCGTGGTTGGCGTCGCGGATCGACGCCTCCTTGTGCCCGGCCGACAGGTCTTCGTGCGCGCTACGCAGCGCGGCCTGGGCTTGAATTAAGGCTTGCGACGCGTCGCCGTGTAAGCCGAGATTGGTTGCCGTGGTGATCTTCGCCTGGGCTGCGGCCATCGCCATCTTTGCGCGATCGTGCTTGCCCTGCGCGACTGCAGGCGCGGCGGCGATGATTCCCGCCATCGCAACGGCCCCCGCCAATTGGGTCAACCTACGCATCACTCTTCCTCCTTCGATTTTGAGCGACGGGAAAACCCGTACAAGCGTCGAGTGGTTCCGTAGGCGAAAGGATACGTGGGTCGCGAATCAGCTTGCGGCAAAGACGAGCGCGGCTCGATAGCCCGGGGGTGCCTGGATATCAGCCACCGCCCATCCATCGCCGCCGGATAGTATCCTCGGTCGGTCATCGACTGTCACCGTGAAGGCGTCGAGCGGATAGGAAAGGCCGCGGCCCAGCGCCTTGACGAAGGCTTCCTTGCGCGACCAGCAAGCGAAGAATGCCAAGCGCGCCGCCTCGCCGCCGAGCGCCGCCAAGGCCTCGTTCTCGGCGGCGGAGAAGAACGTCCGCGCGAGGGGTGGCCAATCGAGCGCCGGGTCGATTTTCTCGACGTCGCAGCCGAGTTCGACCTCGCCGATCGCGAGCATCATCGTCTCGCCCGAATGCGACAGGCTGAAATGCGGCCCGCCCGGCAAGTACGGCTTGCCGTGCGCGGTGACGTCGATCCGCAACCGCGCCGGATCGCCCCCCACCGCCTCGGCGAGCCATTCGCGGGCGCGGCCGCGCCGGACGACGAAGCGGCGGCGGTCGCGCTCGAAGCGGAGGCGCGCGGCGCGTTCCCGCTCGCCAGCGTCGAGCAAGGCGGCGAGCCGCGCTTCCTCCTCGGGCGCAACGTCGAGGCAGTCGAAGCGGACGGCGGGCGCCGTCATCGGCTCAGCTCGCTTTGCGCAGCGGTTCGACCGCCATCGCCCTGTCGAGATGCGGGCGCAGCATCGCCGCAAAGGTCTCGACATCGGGCTGCTCGAGCATCGTTCGATGGCCGCCGGGCACGATGTGCGCGGTGAATTCGCCGGTGCATGAGGCGCGCCAATCTCCCGCGAAATCGAGCACGTCGGGGTGATCCGCGGGTTCCATCAACACGGTCGCACCGGCATAAGGCGGCGGCGTGTAGCGATAGCCGGCGCGTTCGAGCTGTGCGCGCAGCTTGGGCGCCAGCACCGCCTCGCGCCCGCCCCGCAGGTTTGCCGCATCGGAAAGGGTGCGCAGCCGCTCGAAGAAGTAACGCAGCCGTTCGCCTCTGGGCTGGCGCATCGTGTGTGCGAGGTGGAAGCGGACCTTGCTGAAGAACGCCCGCACATGCCCGATCTCGCGCGAGCGCACCGGATGGAAAGCATGGACGAGCATCAGCAACGGCACGTCGCAGCCCTGACGGTTGAATTCGTCGGCGACGGCGTAGGCAAGGATGCCCGAGGTGCACCAGCCGCCGAGGAAATAGGGGCCGTGCGGGCGCTCCTGGCGCAAAGTTGCGACCACCAGTCGCGCCGCTTCCTCGAGCGTCTTCGGGCAGCCACCGGCTTTTTCGAGGATCGCATCGACATGGACGCCATAGAAGGGCTGATCCAAGCCGAGCTGTTCGGAGAGCGGCATGAAGGTCGAGCCGCCGTCGAGCCACAGGATCGGCGGGCGCGAACCGTGCGGCTGGATCGGGACGATCGGCGAGGCCTCGGCCGCGGTTCCGCTCGCCAGCAATTCGGCCATCTCGGCGAGCTTGGGCGCCTGGAACAGCGCCCCCATCGGCAGGCGGATGCCGTAATCGGCCTGGATGCGGCGAATGAGCCGCGCGATCAGCAGCGAATGGCCGCCGAGATCGAAGAAATCGTCGTCACGCGAGATGGCGTCTACCTTGAGCACCGCGCACCAGATCTCGGCGAGCTGCCTTTCCTGCGGCGTCTTGGGCGGCTCGCCGGCGCGCCGCGCCTGGGCGCCGGGCTCGGGAAGCTGCTTGCGATCGACCTTGCCGTTGGGTGTGAGCGGCAGCTCGTCCATTTGAACGAAGCGCGTCGGGATCATGTAGTCGGGCAGCGTTTTGGCGAGCTCGTCGCGCCAGCAGGCGGGATCGCCGCCGCCGACGACATAGCCGGCCAGCATGTGCTCGCCGCTCGGATCGGGCCAGGCGCGCGCCGCCGCGCCGGTCGCGCCGGGGAGTTTGGCAAGCGCGCCTTCGACTTCCTCGATCGCGATGCGGAAGCCGCGAATCTTCACCTCGTTGTCGGTGCGGCCGAGGCATTCGAGCACGCCATCGGCGCGCCAGCGGCCGAGATCGCCGGTCCGGTAGAGACGCGCACCAGCATGCTCGACGAAGCGCTGTTCGGTAAGATCGGGGCGGCCGCGATAGCCGACCGCGAGTCCACGTCCGCCGATCATCAGCTCGCCGATCGCGCCGACCGGGCGATCGTTGCCGTCATTGTCGAGGATGCGGACCTGGGTGTTGGCGATCGGCTTGCCGATGGCGATCGGTCCTTCCGTACTCACCTTCGACACGGTCGACCAGATCGTCGTCTCGGTCGGGCCGTACATGTTCCACAATTCGCCGACCAGCGGCAGCAACTGATCGGCCAGCGCGCGCGGCAGCGCCTCGCCACCGCACAGCACGCGCATCGTCTGCCGACCGGTCCAGCCGGTCTCGATCAGCCCGCGCCATGTTGCCGGGGTCGCCTGCATGACTTGCGGTTGCGCCTTGTCGATGCGGGCGATCAGCGCCGCCATGTCCATCGCCTCGTCGCGCGAGGCAATCACGACGGTGCCGCCGGTGACCAGCGGTAGCCACAATTCGAGTTCGGCGATATCGAACGAAAGCGTGGTGATTGCGAGCAGCGTTTCGCCTTCCGCGAAGCCCGGCGCCTGCTGCATCGCCATCAGCAGGTTGACCAGCGCGGCGTGGGGAATCTCGACGCCCTTTGGCTTACCGGTCGATCCCGAGGTGTAGAGCACATAGGCAAGGCTCTCGCCATCGATCGCGCGGGGTTCGAACGCGGTGTCGGGCCAGTCGCGGGTCAGCGACAGCGCGGGCGCGATGCCGGCGGGAATGGCATGTTCGGTGCCGGATTCGACCAGTACGAGCGCGAGGCCGGCATCCTCGGCGATCAGCGCGAGGCGGCTCGGCGGGAAGCCGGGATCGAGCGGGAGATAGGCCGCACCCGCCTTGGCGACGCCGAGCATCGCCGCGACCATCCACGGCGAGCGGCCGAGCGACAGCCCGACCAGCGCGCCGGGCGCCACACCCTCGGTGACGAGGCGTGCGGCGATCGTATCCGAGCGGCGGGCGAGATCGGCATAAGTCCAGCGCTCGTTATCATAAGTGAGCGCGGTCTGATCGGGGCGCTTCGCCGCCTGTTCGACGAACCAGTCGACGACATTGCTGTACGGAAGCGGCTCGGCGGTGTCGTTCCAGCGATCGACCAGCTCGGTCTGCTCGTCGGCCGACAACATCGGCAAGCGGCCAAGCGGCGTATCGGGGCTGGCGGCGATGCCCTCGAGCATCCGCGTCCAGTGCGCGATCATGCGGCGGATCGTGGCGGGGTCGAACAATTCGGTCGAATAGAGGAAGCGGCCGTCCATCCCCGAGGGGCGCTCGTCGAGTTCGAGATAGAGATCGTATTTGGCCGCGCCGACGACGACGTCCATCTGCGTCAAATCCCAGCCTTCGGGGAAGGGATCGACCGGCGGCTCGATCGAGAAAAGGGTGTTGAACAGCGGGTGCGTGCCCTTGCCGCGCTTGATGCCGAGCGAGCGCATCAGCCGATCGAACGGGATATCGCTGGCGCCGAGCGCGCCGATCACGCTCGCCTTCACTTCGGCAAGATAGGCGCGGAACGGCTGGTCGCCGGCGGGCTTGCTGCGGAGCGCCATCGTGTTGAGGAAATAGCCGATCAGCGGCTGCAATTCGGGACGGCGGCGCGTGTCGGTGACGCCGCCGACGATGATGTCGGTATCGCCGGTGTAGCGGTAGAGCATCGCCTTGTAGGCGGCGAGCAGCACCATGTAGAGTGTGGCGTTCTCGGCGCGGGCGAGCGCTTTCAGGCCCGCGACGAGATCGTCGGCAAGCTCGAATACCTCCATCGATCCGGCGTGCGTCGGCATACCGGGGCGCGGGCGATCACCGGCGATTTCGAGCCGCGGCAGCGGCTGGGCGAGCGCGGTGCGCCAGTAATCGAGCTGGCGCTCGAGCGTCTCGGGATCGGCTTGGTCCTGCTGCCAGGCGGCATAATCGGCGTACTGGATAGCGGGCTCGGCGAGCGGTGACGGCTGCCCCGCTTCGAACGCCTTCACCAAGGCAGCAAGCTCGGGGACGAGCGTGCGGTAGATCGAGACGCCGTCGAAGATGATGTGGTGGAGCGTCAGGTAGAGGCGGTGCTCGTCATCGCTTACCTTGATGACACGCGCACGGAACATCGGCGCGCGCGTGAAGTCGATCGGCGCCTTGGCATCGGCGGTGGCAAGGCGGTGCGCTTCGGCCTCGCGCTCATCGGCCGGCATATCGGTGATGTCGAGCAGCGGCAGCTTGACCTCGAACGGCGGCGCGATGCGCTGCGTGACGTTGCCGTCATCGTCATGGAAGGAGGTGCGCCAGATTTCATGGCGTCGGACGATCTCGGTCAGCGCCATTTCCAACGCGCGGTGATCGTAGGCGCCGTAGCGGTGGATGGTGATCGATTCGTTGTAGAGCGGCATCTCCGGCGCCATCTGCGCGTGGAGCCAGAGCTGGTTCTGCTCGCGGGTCAGCGGCAGCACGCGCGCGGGATCGCGCGGCACGATCGGATCGGGCAGTTTCTCGGCAGCCGGATTGGCCTCGCCGCGCAGCATCCGCTCCATCAACTGGCGGCGGAGATCGGCGGCGTTGGTCATCTCGTTCATGAATCGAACCTCACAGGGAGAGCTTTCAGGCCGCGAAGGCCGAGGTTTTCGCGCCATTCGAGCTTGTCGGCGGCGAGCGCGACATTGGGCATCCGCTCGAGCAATTTGCGGAAGGCGATGCGGCCCTCCATCCGCGCGAGCGGCGCGCCGAAGCAGAAATGCGCCGCCCAACCGAAGGCAAGGTGACGGTTGTCGGTGCGGGTTAGGTCGAGCGCGTCGGGATCGGCGAAACGGCGCGGATCGCGATTGCCCGCCGCCATCACCGCCATCACCGCTTCGCCCTTGCGGATGACGTGATCGCCGATCTGCTTGTCCTCGCGACAGATGCGGCCGGTGTGCTGGCTGGGGCTTTCGTAGCGCAGCAGTTCCTCGACGGCCGTATCGATGATCTCAGGGCGGTCGCGCAGTTCGGCGAGGTGGTCGGGCTGGCGCATCAGCGTGAGCAGGCCCGAGCCGATAAGGTTGGTGGTCGTCTCCTGCCCGCCGACCATCGTGACGATCGCGTTGGCGATCACCTCGTCGATCGACAGGCGCTCGCCGTCGACCTCGGCCTCGACCAGGCTCTTGAGCAGGCCGTCGGCGAGCGGGCGGTCTGCCTCCTCGATCGCGCGGCGGAAGTAATCGACCATTTCGGCGGTCGAGCGCAGCACCTGGGCGATGCGGTCGATATTATGCTGGAAGTTGCCGAGCATCTCGGCGAAGTCGGCCGACCAGCGCTTCAATTGCGCGTGGTCTTCCTCGGGCACGCCGAGCAGCGCCGCGAACACGATCGACGGGAAGGGCGCGGCGAAATCGTTGATGACGTCCATCCGGCCGGTCTTGGCGACGCGGTCGATCAGGCGGTCGGCGATTCCCTCGATCCGCGTTTCGAGCACCTCGACGCGGCGCGGCGTGAAGGCGGTTGAGCAGAGTTTCCTCAGATGCGTATGCTTGGGCGCGTCGAGGAACAGCATCTGCCGCATCATCAGCTCGGCGATCGGCTCGATCCCGGTGATGCCAAGCGCGCGAAGCTGCTCGGGCGAGGGCGTGCGGTCGGCGGAAAACTCCTTCAGCACGGTGTGCACGTCGTCGTAGCGCGTCACCACCCAGCAATGCAGGAACGGGTCCCAATGGACCGGGTCCTCCTCGCGCAGCCGCGCGTAGAGCGGGTGGGGATCGGCCAGCACCGCCGGATCGAGCAGGCGGTAGAGGCTGAGCGACGGATCGGAGGCGGGCTTGGTCGCCATCAGCCGGCCATCCGGCGGAGATCGTCGTCCGAGAGGCTGGCGAGCTTTTCCATCACCAGGCCTTCGATCGTGGTGGCGAGCTTGGCGACGGTGCGCCCCTCGAACAGATGGAACAGCGTGAGTTCGACCCCGAACGCGTCGCGCGCGCGGACGACGACCTGAGTGCCGAGCAGCGAGTGGCCGCCCATCTGGAAGAAATCGTCATCGACGCCGACCGCGTCGCGGCCGATCACGCCTCGGACGATATCGAGCAGGCGCGCCTCGGTCGGGCTGGCGGGGGCGCGTTGCGGCGCGTCGCACTCATCGAGCGCGCAGGCGAGCGGGTTGGGGAGTGCTGCGGCATCCACCTTGCCGCTGGCGTTGAGCGGCAGCGCGGGCAGCTTGGCGAAGCGCGACGGCACCATGTAATCGGGCAGCGTCGCGGCAAGCTCCGTGCGCAGTTCGGCGGCGGTAACCGCGCCGGCGGGGACGACATAGGCGACGAGTTCGCCGTCGCGCAGGACGACCGCGCTAGTCTCCAAGCTGGCGAGCTTGTTGAGCTGCGCGGCGATCTCGGCGGGTTCGATGCGGTGGCCGCGGACCTTGACCTGTTGGTCGACGCGGCCGCGGAAGGCGATTTCGCCCGACGGCAGCGCTGCGCCGAGGTCGCCCGTGCGATAGAGGCGGCCGTGCTCGGGATGCGTGACGAAGCGCTCGGCGGTGAGGCCCGCGTCACCGCGATAGCCGCGCGCGACCTGCGCGCCGCCGATCCAGATTTCGCCCTCTTCGGCAGGCTGGCCTTCAGCGTCGAGCAGATGGATCGTTGTGCCGGCGATCGCGCGGCCGATCGGGGGCAGGCCCTCGCCTTCGGGTGCGACCACGCCCGAAGTGGCAACGACAGTCGATTCGGTCGGTCCGTAATTGTTGACGAACGCGAACGGCTGGCCCGCCTTGGGCCGCACGGTGAGCTTGTCGGCGCCGGTCAGCAGCACGCGCAAACGGGTGTCGGCCGGCCAATCCATCGCCACCATCGGCTCGGCGAGCGCGGTGGGGGCGAAGGCGACGTGAATGCGGTGCGCGGTCAGCCAGTCGCGTAGCGCGGCGGCGTCGAGGCGGGTGGCGTCATCGACCAAGGTGAGCGTGCCGCCGGCGGCGAGCGTCGGCCAGACTTCCCAGGCCGAAGCATCGAAGCCGAGCCCGGCGAGGTGGCTGGTGCGGGTGCCGGCGGTGACTTCGAAGGCATGGTTGTGCCAGGCGATCAAAGCGGCGAGGTTGGCGTGGCTGACCTCGACCGCCTTGGGCTTGCCGGTCGATCCCGAGGTGAAGATGACATAGGCGGTGGCGTCGGGGGCGACGGCGGCGGGAGCAAAACCCGCGACGCCCTCACCCTCAGGCGCAACGACCGGCGTCGCGCCAGCGATACCCGCGATATCCGTGACGATCGCGGCCGCGCCGAGCTCGGCGACCAGCGTCCGCAGACGCGCTTCGGGCCAGGCAGGGTCGAGCGGGCAGTAAGCCGCGCCGGCGCGCCATGCCGCAAGCAGGGCAGTGACCTGGGCAATGCCGCGCGGCAGGCAGACCGCGACGACCGATCCCGGTTCAGCTCCGGTGGCGGCAAGGCGAGACGCGAGTGCATCGGCGGCGGCGAGCAGTGCGGCGTAATCGCACGACCGGTCGCCCTGTTCGATCGCGACTGCGGTCGGGCTATGCTCAGCACAAGCGACGATGGCGTCGACCGCCAGCGTCGGTTCCGTCAGATGGATCATCACTACTCCCGCTTTCTCTCGCGGGCATGGCAAAAAAAGGTGAGATAATGCTTAATGCCATGATGATGACGAGCGAGGTGGCAATGTGACGATCCGGGTCGGGCTGATTGGTTACGGGCTGGCGGGCAAGGTGTTTCATGCGCCGCTGATCGGCGCGGTCGACGGGCTGACGCTGGCGGCGGTAATGACCTCGCGGGCGGAGGAACTCGCGGCGGACTGGCCCGACGCGCGTGCCGTGGGCGACGCGACGGCGATCATCGGCGATCCGGCGATCGATCTGGTCGTTGTCGCCAGCCCGAACGACACGCATGCGACGCTCACCCGCGCAGCCTTGGAAGCGGGCAAGCACGTCGTTGTCGACAAGCCGTTGGCCCGCGATGCCGCGGAGGCGCGGGCGCTCGTCGACCTGGCGCGCGAGCGCGGGCGCACGCTGACGGTGTTCCACAACCGGCGATGGGACGGTGACTTTCTGACGGTGCGAAAGCTGGTCGAGGCCGGGACGCTCGGTGACCTGCGGTTGGTCGAGTTGCGCTGGGATCGCTTTAGGCTCGAACAGCGTGCCGGCTGGAAGGACGCCGAAGGGCGCGGCGGCGGCATCCTCGCCGATCTTGGACCGCATCTGCTCGATCAGGCGCTGCTGTTGTTCGGCAAGCCCGATGCGCTGAGCGCCGATCTCGCGACGCAGCGCCCCGGCGGCGCGACCGACGATTATGCCGAGGTTACGCTGCATTACGCCGCGATGCGGGTAATCGTCTCCGCAACGATGGCGGTCGCCGCGCCACGCCCGCGGTTCGCGCTTCACGGAACCGGCGGCAGCTTCGTCAAATACGGCATCGACCCGCAAGAAGACCAACTCCGCGGCGGCATTTCGCCAGGCGCGCCGGGCTACGGTGTCGAGGCGGAGAGCTCCAACGGCACGTTCACCGATCCATCGGGCAAGGCGCGCAGGGTCGCGATCGAGCGAGGCGACTACCGAAATTTCTACCAGGGCGTCGCCGCGGCGATCCGCGACGGCGCGCCGCCGCCGATCGATCCCGCAGATGCCGTCGCCGGGCTCGGTCTGATCGATCTCGCCCGGCGCAGCGCCAAGGAAGGTCGGCGGCTCCCGGTCGGCTGACTAGCTGGCCGGGTGCCACCCCGCCGACAGCGTACGAGCGCCGATGTGCACCGTGACGGTCTGATCGATCGCGCCGGCCGAATGCGCCAGCATCACTTTGTAGTCGCCCCCCGCAATCTCCCAACGATGGCTGTCGCCATTGAAGGTGGCGAGCAGGCGCGGGTCGATCGACACGCTCACCGTTTTCGATTGGCCCGGCGCGAGATCGACCTTTTGCCAGCCGCCCAACCGCTTCGGCGCTTCCCAGCCGCCACTGGCCGACGCGACATAGACTTGCGGCACTGCCATGCCTTGGCGCTTGCCGCTATTGGCGACGGTGAAGCGCGCGGTGATCGAGCCGTTCGCGGGCGTGGCCTTCAGCCCGCCGAAGCGGAAATCGGTGTAACTAAGCCCGTGCCCGAAGGCGAATTGCGGTGTCAGCCTGTTCTTGTCGAACCATTTGTAGCCGACTGCCGCGCCCTCGGTGTAATTAACCGTGACGGGGCTGTTTTCCTTCTTGCCAACGGGATCGATTTCCTGCGGCCGGACAAGCTGGTTCATCGCTGCCGGGAAGGTCGCGGGCAGGTGTCCCGAGGGGTTGACCCGCCCGCTCAACACATCGGCAATCGCCGCGCCGCCCGCGGTGCCGGGATACCAGGCCTCGACGATGCCGGCGACTTGGCCGGCCCAGGGCATCAGGATCGGTCCGCCCGTCTCGGCCACCACCACCGTCTTGGGATTCGCGCTAGCGACCGCGGAGACGAGCGCGTCCTGATTGTCGCCGAGCGCGATCGGCACGTCGAACGATTCGCCGGCCCATTGCGTCACGAAGACGATCGCGACATCGGCTGCCTTTGCTGCCGCCGCAGCCGCAGCGGGATCGCTGCCGTCGACATAGCTGATTGTCGCGCCCGGCGCCTGCGCCTTGAGTTCGTCAAGCGGCGACGACGGATAATATATCACCGGTCCCGGCCAGGTCTTCGGCTCGCCTTCGGGCACGGCATTGCCGCCGCGCGGATAGACCAGCGACGATCCGCCGCCGGCCAGCACGCCCTTGTCGGCATGCCCGCCGATCAGCACGATCCGCTTTGCGCCGCCAAGCGGCAGCACATTGCCTTCGTTCTTAAGCAACACGATGCCCTGATCGGCATCGGCCCGGGTCACTTGCGCATGCGCGTCGTAATCGATCTCGGCCGGCGCCACCTCGGGCGCGTCGTACAGCCCGGTCGAGAACATCGCATGGAGGATGCTGCCGGCCATGCGGTCGAGCCTCGCCTGGCTGACGTGCCCCGCCTGCACCGCCGCCTTCAGCGGCTTGCCGAAATAGCGCTCCTTGTCGCCCGGATAGCCCGAATCCTGGTCGAGCCCGGCATTGGCCGCCGCGACGGTCGAATGCGTCCCGCCCCAATCGGACATGACATAGCCCTTATATCCCCAGTCGTTCCGCAGCACGTCGGTCAGCAGATACGGGCTCTCACAGGAATGCGTGCCGTTGACCAGATTGTACGAACACATCACCGAACCCGGCTTGCCCTGCTCGATCGCGATCTCGAAGGCGAGCAGGTCGGACATCCGCGCCGACGCATCGTCGATCACCCTGTTGCCGACATTGCGGCCGGTTTCCTGGTCGTTCATCGCAGAGGGTTTGGTGGTCGAGATGATGTGGTTCGACTGGATCCCCGCGATCGTGTGGCCGGCCATCGTGCCCGCGAGCAATGGATCCTCGCCGGCATATTCGAAATTGCGGCCGTTCCTGGGATCGCGCATCAGGTCGACACCGCCGCCGAGCATCACGTTGAAGCCCGATTTGCGCGCCTCGTCACCGATCATCGCGCCGCCACGTTCGGCGAGTTCGGGATTCCACGTCGCCGCCGTCGCCAGGCCCGAGGGCAAGGCGGTGCGCAACCGCTTCTCCTTGGCCGACCCCTGTGTCGCGACGCCCAGCCCGGCATCGGTTTCCCACTGCGGCGGAATGCCGAGCCGTTCGATGCCGGGAACATAGCCCGCCGATCCCGCGCGCGCCTCGGGGGGCTGCGTATAGCCGCCCTGCCAGGTGCTGCCGAAATAGCCGAACACCAGCGTCAGCTTCTCGTCCTGGGTCATCGCCGCGAGCAGCTTCTGCGTCCGCGCGTCGGCTGACAGCGATGTGTTCATCCATGGCCGGTCGGCCGGCGCCGCGGCGATGGCGCCACTCGCGGTGCCGGCGAGCAGCAAAGCGGCGATGGTGGTCCGCATGGTGGCGATCATGACATTCTCCCCTTTATCCTGTCTTTTCTCGTCGGCGCTTGAAATGGCCGATCCGACATCGTTGTCAGGTAGCGCTAGCAGCTACTGGAATGCGACTCTTTTTTGCGGTTGTTGCTTATTTGGGTGGCGGGCCCGCCGAATCGCGCTCGACGAACTCGTAATCGAGCAGTTGCGCCGGCGCGCGATCGCCGGCGCGGCGGCCGCGCAGTTTGCCGAGCAGCACGTTTAGCGCGATCTCGGCCATCGCGGCGATCGGCTGGCGGATCGTGGTGAGTTCGGGCCACACCGTCGTTGCGAGCGAATTGTCGTCGAACCCGACGACGCTGACGTCGCCCGGCACGTCGAGCCCGCGGCGATGCGCGACGCCGACCGCCGCTGCCGCCATGTCGTCGTTGCTGGCGAAGATCGCGGTCGGTCGGGGAGTGCGATCGAGCAGTCGTTCGGCTGCTTCCAGCCCCGAACGATAACTGAAATAGCCTTGCTCGACTGGCGCGGTGGCGGGATCGATCCCGGCTTCGACGAGCGCATCGACGAAGCCGCGATGGCGCTCGGCGCTCGCCATGTGGCGCGGGTGGCCGCGGATCAGCCCGATATGCTTGTGGCCGAGTCCGAGCAGATATTGCGTCATGCGGAATGCTGCGGCGTAATCGTCGATGCCGACGTTCATCTTGTCGACCGGGCCGTTCTCGCTCGGTGGCCGCGCGCGCGCCACCGTCACCACCGGGATGCCGGCGGCGTGGAGTTCGGCGTGGACAGGCTCGTATTCCGAAATCGGCGGCGGCAGGATGACGCCTTCGACATTGGTCTGCGCGAAGCGGTGCGTCGCCTCGGCCTGCGCCTCGGCGGTTTCGCCCTCGCACACTTCGAGCACGAGATGGCAGCCGGCCTGCCGCGCGCCTTCGAGCGCGCCGACCAGGAACTGCGTCAGATAGGCGTCGGATGGGTTAGCGTAGAACAGCCCGATATGCGTCGCGTGCCCCGCGGCAAGCGAGCGCGCCGCCATGTTTGGTGAATAATTGAGTTCGTCGATCGCCTTCAAGACCCGGGCGCGCGTTTCCTCGCGGACGTTGGCGGCGCCGTTCATCACACGCGACACCGTCATCGTCGACACGCCCGCTGCGTTGGCGACGTCGAGGATCGTCACGGTCCCGCGATTTGTCCGGCGTGCCCTGGCCATCTTGTCCCCTTCCTCCGCCTGCTTAACGGCAAGCGGGCGCCGCTGGCAATCGGCCTGCGGCGCGAACCGCTTGAAGGTACGTCTTGAAACGCGTAACGGCCGCGGCGTGATGGGTTCCCAGCGATGGGATCAAAAGGGAAGTCCGGTGCGCGGGTTCGTCCGCAAGACCGGGGCTGCCCCCGCAACTGTGACCGGATAGCCGGCGCGCCACTCATGCCACTGGGGTCTCAGCCCCGGGAAGGCGGCGCGACCAGCAGAGACCCGGGAGCCAGGAGACCTGCCCGCCACGGTCGATCCTTCGTGCGGACGGGCGGTCCGGGCGGGCGAGGTTTTTCCTCGAGCGAGCGACGCTTGAAGCCGCTCGCAATCGTGCGCGCGGCGCATGACGAGGAAGACCGCAGATGTTTCGTTTCCGATTGTTGTTCCTCTCCACCGCGGCACTGACGGCGCCCGCGTTCGCGCAAGCAGCACCGACCGATATCGTCGTCACCGCGACCGGCGTCGCCCAGCCTGCCGAGGAAGCGGGCCAGGCGATCAGCGTCGTCACCCGCGCCGATCTCGATCGACGCCAGACCGTGTCGCTGGTCGATTATCTCGCCACCACCCCCGGCGTCAGCGTGACGCGCAGCGGACCGGTCGGCAGCCAGACCAGCTTGCGCATCCGGGGCGCGGAGGCCGAGCAGACCTTGGTGCTGATCGACGGCATCCGCGTCAACGATCCCTCCTCGCCCGGCGGGGCGTTCGATTTCGGCAATTTGCTTAGCGGCGGGATCGATCGCGTCGAGGTGCTGCGCGGCGCGAACTCGGTTCCCTGGGGCAGCCAGGCGATCGGTGGCGTCGTCAATATCGTCACCCAAACGCCGAGCGAGGGTCTGCAGGGCCGCGCCAATGCCGAATACGGCTATCACGACACGCTGAACGCCAATGCCGCGCTGTCGGGCAAGGCCGGCCCAGTCTCGGCTGCATTCACCGGCGGCCTGTTTCGCAGCGACGGCATTTCCGCTGCCGCCGACGGCAGCGAGCGTGACGGGTACAAGCAATATGCCGGTACCGGCAGCGTCGGAGTCGACCTCGCGCCGGGCATCGGCGTCGATGTGCGCGGCTATTACGCACATTCGAAGCTCGATCTCGATGGCTATGCGCCGCCCGATTACACCTTTGGCGACGACGCCGAATTTTCGAAGATCCAGGAAATCTACGGCTATGCCGGCTTACACGCCAACTTCGCAGGCGGCCGCGCCAACAACCGCGTCGCGTTCACCATCGCCGACATCAATCGCGACAATTATGACCCGACCGTCAGCGCCGACCCGCTCTATTTCTACCGCGGCCGCAGCGAGCGGTATGAGTATCAAGGCGATTTCCGCCCCCTCGACCAGGTTCGCATCGTCGCCGGGGCCGATCATCAGGACGACCATTATTTCGACGGGGCACTGCGCACATCGACCGGCGTCACCAGCGAATATGGCGAGCTGATCGTCCAGCCCGTCACCGCGCTGACGCTGACCGGGGGCGTCCGCCACGACGATCACGACGCCTATGGCAGCCATACCACTTTCGGCGCCGACGCCGCGCTGGCGCTGGCGAGCGGCACGACATTGCGCGCGAGCTATGGCGAGGGCTTCAAGGCGCCGACCCTCTATCAGCTCTACAGCGATTACGGCACGCGCTCGCTCGACCCCGAAACAGCGGAGAGCTTCGATACCGGCATCGAGCAATCGCTGCTCGATGGTCGCGCCCGCGCCTCGGTGACCTATTTCCACCGCGACACGCGACACCAAATCGACTTCCAGTCGTGCGCGGCCGATCAGGTCTCCGATCCGACCTCGATCTGCTACGAGCGGCCTTACGGAACCTACGCCAATATCGATCGCGCCCGCGCTCAAGGCGTCGAACTGACGCTCGCGCTGCGCCCGGTCGACGCGCTCGATATCACCGCCAGCTACACCTACACCGAGGCGAAGAACCGCTCGACCGGGCCCAACTATGGTAACGATCTCGCGCGCCGCCCGCGTAACAGCGTCAGCGTCTCGGCCGATTACCGTCTGCCGTTCGGCCTTTCGGTCGGCGGCACGATCCTGGCAGTGAGCGACAGCTATGACGATGCCGGCAATTTCACTCGGCTCGACGGCTATGCCATCGCTGGCATCCGCGCCGAAATGCCGGTGACGCGCACCGTCTCGATCTACGGCCGCGTCGAAAACCTGTTCGACGAGAAATACCAGACCGTCGCCGGTTATGGCAGCTATGGCCGCGCGGCCTATGGCGGCGTAAGGCTGCGCTTCGAGTGATGCGAGGGACGATCTTGCTCGGGCTATTGCTGCTCGGCGCCTGCGCGCCGAAGGCGACGCGCACGGGCGGGATCGTCTCGACCAATCCGTGCGCCGACGCGATGCTCGTCGAGATCGCGCCGTGGGAGCGGATCGCGGCGATCAGCTATTATTCGAAGGAGCCCGTAGCGAGCTCGATTCCGGCGGAAGTGGCGAAGCATTTCGCAGCGACCTCGGGCACGGCGGAAGAGGTGATCGCACGGCGGCCCGATCTTGTCGTGACGTCGAGTTTCACGCCCTTGACGACGCGCGAAGCCTATGCGCGCGCGGGATTGAGAGTGCTGACGCTCGATTCGCCGACCAGCGTGGCGGCCAGCGAAGCCCAGGTGATGCAGCTCGCCGACGCGCTCGATCTCCATGCGCGCGGAATCGCGATGGTGCGGCGAATCGAGCTGGCGCTGGCGGCGGCGAGGCCTCGCGACGACGCGCGGCCGGCGGCGCTGCTCTATCTGTCGGGCAATCTCGCCTCTGGGGGCGGGACGCTGCTCGACGAACTCCTGCGGCGCACCGGGTTCCGCGACGCGGCGGCGGATTACGGGTTGCAGCATACCGGCAATCTGCCGCTAGAGGCGATCATCGACGCGCCGCCAGACGTGATCCTGACGCCCTCGCTCGACGATCGGCCGTCGCGACTTCGTGCCAACGTGCTTCAGTATCGCACGCATATCGCACTGTTTCCGAGCAATCTCGGCAATTGCGGCGGGCCGGTGATCGGGCGCGCAGCGGAGAAGCTCGCCGCGATCCGAAAACAGGTGGTCCAATGAGCCGCGCGGCCAAGCTCACGGTGCTGGCGGCGCTCGTCGTGCTGCTGTTCGCGCTGTCGCTCGCGGCGGGCAAGGTATGGGTGCCGGCCTCGGCCTGGTTCTCGGGCGATCCGCGGTGGTGGATCGTCGTCGAATTGCGGCTGCCGCGCGCGGTGCTCGGGCTCGTGATCGGGGCGGTGCTCGGGCTGTCGGGGGCGGTGCTGCAAGGCTATCTGCGCAACCCGCTGGCCGATCCGGCGGTGGTCGGGGTGTCTTCTTCGGCGGCGCTCGGCGCGGTGGCGGCGATCGTGTTCGGGGTCGCCGGCGGGGCGGGGCTGTTCGGCTGCGCGATGCTCGCGGCTGGCGGATCGATGGCGTTGCTCGCCGCGCTGACGTGGCGGAGCGAGAGTGCGGTCGCGTTCATCCTTGCCGGCACCGTGCTGGCTAGCCTGTCGGGCGCGGTGACCGCGTTCCTGATCTCGATCGCTCCCGATCCTTACGCGGTCGCCGAGGTGATCGAATGGCTGATGGGCGCGCTGACCGACCGCGGCTGGGCCGACGTGCTCCCCGCGCTGCCGTTCATGGTCTTGGGGAGCGGGTTGCTGTTGCTGACCGGGCCTGCCCTCGACGCGCTGACCCTCGGCGAGCCAGCGGCTCGCTCGATGGGGGTGCGGCTCGGCCGGTTGCAGGCATTGGTCGTCGCCGGCACCGGGTTGACGATCGGCGCGAGCGTTGCGGTGACCGGCGTGGTCGGCTTCGTCGGACTGATCGTGCCGCATCTGTTGCGCCCGGTGTTTGGGCATCGCCCGGCGGCGCTGCTGCTGCCCTCGGCGCTGGGCGGCGCGACGCTGGTGCTGGCAGCCGACAGCCTGTGCCGCCTCGCCCCCGGCGCGAGCGAGGTGCGGCTGGGCGTCGCGATGGCGCTGATCGGGGCGCCGTTCTTTCTGGCGTTGTTGCTCAGACAGCGGAGGCTGGGATGGCTGTAGAGCACCTCCCCGGCGAAGGCCGGGGTCCAGTTACGAGCGGCCCGATACTGGGCCCCGGCCTTCGCCGGGGTACAGATGAATTGCAGATCGAGGCGCTCAGCGTGTCGCTCGCCGGGCGGCTGGTGTTGACCGATGTCAGCGCTACGTTGCGTCCCGGTAAGGTCACCGCGATCCTCGGGCCGAACGGCGCGGGGAAGAGCACGCTGGTCAAGGTGATGGCGGCGCTGGTGCCCGCGTTACAGGGGACGATCCGGTTGGGCGGCGCCGACGTCGCCGCGCGAGCGCCGCGCGAGCGGGCGCGGGCGATAGGGTATCTGCCGCAGGATGCCGCGGTGCACTGGAACGTCCCCGCGCGCGAGGTGATCGCGCTCGGTCGGGCACCGCACCGCGCCCCCTTTGCAGCGCTGGGCGATGCGGATCACCGCGCCATCGCCGCCGCGATCGAGGCGACCGAGACGCTCGGCCTGCTCGATCGCCCGGTCGCCGAACTGTCGGGCGGCGAGCGCGCGCGGGTGCTGCTCGCGCGGGTGCTCGCGGGGGAACCGCAATGGCTGCTCGCCGACGAGCCGCTCGCCAGCCTCGATCCCGCGCATCAGATCGACGTGCTCGATCGCCTCCGCGCCCGCGCGGCGCAGGGCTCGGGCGTCGTCATCGTCCTCCACGACCTCGTCCAGACCGGCCGCGCCGCCGACGATGTGCTGCTGCTCAAGGACGGGCGAGTCGCAGCGTTCGGCCCTGCCGCTGAGGTCCTTACCGTCGATCGCCTGCGTGCGGTATTCGACATCCATGTCACGGTCCTGCCAGACGCCGCGGGCCGGCCGATCTGCGTCCCCGTCGAGCGCGCCACCCCCTGACTCGCGCCGCGGCTTGTGGCAAAAGCAATTTTATTACAAAGCCGACTCGAAGCGGCGGACCGCCAGCGCGTGCCCATGCGTTGACGGTGAAACTGCACCCAAGGAGAGACCATGCGTACCATCGACCACCATATCGTCGGCCATTCGGGCGAGGGCGCCTCGCGGACCCACGAGGTGTTCGATCCCAATACCGGCCAGGTCCAGGCCAAGGTTGCGCTCGGTTCGCAGGCCGAGCTCGACAAGGCGGTCGCCGCCGCCAAGGCCGCGCAGCCCGATTGGGCGCGCACCAACCCGCAGCGCCGCGCCCGCGTGATGTTCAAGTACAAGGAGCTGATCGAGGCGAACATGGAGGAGCTCGCGCACCTCCTGTCGTCCGAACACGGCAAGGTAATCGCCGACGCCAAGGGCGACGTGCAGCGCGGGCTCGAGGTCATCGAATATGCCTGCGGCATCCCGCAGGTGCTGAAGGGCGAATATACCCACGGCGCCGGGCCCGGCATCGACGTCTATTCGATGCGCCAGCCGCTCGGCATCGGCGCGGGCATCACCCCGTTCAACTTCCCGGCGATGATCCCGATGTGGATGTTCGGCATGGCGATCGCCTGCGGCAACGCCTTCATTTTGAAGCCCTCCGAGCGCGATCCCTCGGTGCCGATGCGCCTCGCCGAACTGTTCCGCGAGGCGGGCGCACCAGAGGGCATTTTGCAGGTCGTCAATGGCGACAAGGCGATGGTCGACGCGATCCTCGACCATCCCGATATCGCCGCGGTCAGCTTCGTCGGTTCGTCGGACATCGCGCATTATGTCTACAAGCGCGGCGTCGCGGCGGGCAAGCGCGTGCAGGCGATGGGCGGCGCCAAGAACCACGGCATCGTCATGCCCGATGCCGATCTCGATCAGGTGGTCAATGAGCTGTCGGGCGCCGCGTTCGGTTCGGCTGGCGAGCGCTGTATGGCGCTGCCGGTGGTGGTGCCGGTCGGCGACAAGACGGCGCAAGCGCTGCGCGAGAAGCTGATCCCGGCGATCGAGGCGCTGCGCGTCGGCGTCTCGACCGACAAGGACGCCCATTACGGCCCAGTCGTCACCGCCGAGCACAAGCAGCGCATCGAGGGCTGGATCCAGAAGGGCGTCGACGAAGGCGCTGAACTCGTCGTCGACGGGCGTGGGTTCAGCCTGCAAGGACACGAAAAGGGCTTCTTCATTGGCCCCAGCCTGTTCGACCATGTCACCACCGACATGGAGAGCTACAAGGAAGAGATTTTCGGCCCCGTCCTCCAGATGGTCCGCGCCAAGGATTTCGAGGAAGCCGTCGCGCTCCCCACCAAGCACCAATACGGCAACGGCGTCGCGATCTTCACCCGCAACGGCCACGCCGCGCGCGAGTTCGCCGGCCGCGTCGAGGTCGGCATGGTCGGCATCAACGTACCGATTCCGGTGCCGGTCAGCTATCACAGCTTCGGCGGCTGGAAACGCTCCGGCTTCGGCGACACCAACCAATACGGCACCGAGGGCGTCAAGTTCTGGACCAAGGTCAAGACCGTGACCCAGCGCTGGCCCGACGGATCGCCGACCGGCGAAAACGCCTTCGTCATCCCGACGATGGGGTGAGCGGGGTGCGGGGAATCGCGGCCCTGATCGGACTAGGCGTTGCGTTGGCGGGGTGCCACCGCGACGCCACCGATCTGTCGGGCAAGGACAAGGATGCCGAGGCCGCGATCGACCAGGCGGTCGCACACAACGCGACCGCCGCCAAGCTCGACGGCCTGCCGGTGCCGCAGCCGCAGGCCCAGGCGAGCGCAGTCGCCTATGACATCCCCGTCGCCTTTGTCGGCCGCTGGGGGATGACCAAGGCCGATTGCGATCCCGACAGCCCGGCGGTGAAGGGCCTTCTGACGATCACCCCGACCGCGCTCAAATTCTGGGAATCGAAGGGTCACGTCCAGCGCATCGTCCACCATTCACCCTACGACATCTCGCTCGACCTCGACATGACCGGCGAGGGGCAGAGCTGGACGAGCAACACCCGCCTGACGCTCGACGCGGCGACCACCGTGCTCGACCGTTCCGAAGCCGGCAAGCCCGATCATTATCGCTATCAACGCTGCTAGAAAGAACCATGACCGACCAGTTCGACCTCACCGACGATCAGCGCGCGATCCAGGAGATGGCGCGCAAGTTCACCGCCGACCGCATCACGCCGAACGCGGCCGAGTGGGACGAGAAGCACATCTTCCCGCGCGACGTGATCAAGGAAGCCGCCGAGCTCGGCTTCGCGTCGATCTACGTCAGCGAGGAATCGGGCGGCATCGCGCTCGGGCGCTTGGAGGCGGCGCTGATCATGGAGGCGATGGCCTATGGCTGCCCCTCGACCTCGGCGTTCATCTCGATCCACAACATGGCGTCGTGGATGATCGATCGCTTCGGCGCGCCGACGGTGAAGGACACGTATCTGCCGAGCCTCGTCACGATGGACCGGCTGGCGAGCTATTGCCTGACCGAACCCTCATCGGGCTCGGACGCCGCGGCGCTCAAGACCAAGGCGGTCAAGGACGGCGACGACTATATCGTCAATGGCTCGAAGCAGTTCATCTCGGGTGGCGGCGAGAACGAAGTCTATGTCTGCATGGTTCGCACCGGCGAAGATGGGCCGAAGGGCATCACCTGCCTGGTGATCGAAAAGGACATGCCCGGCGTCAGCTTCGGCGCGCAGGAGCGCAAGCTCGGCTGGCATTCGCAGCCGACCGCGCAGGTGATGTTCGACAACGTGCGCGTGCCGGCCGAGAATGTCGTCGGTGGCGAAGGCGAGGGCTTCCGCATCGCGATGATGGGCTTGGACGGCGGCCGGCTCAACATCGGCGCGTGCTCGCTCGGCGGCGCGCAGCGGTGCGTCGACGAGGCGGTCAAGTACACCAAGGAGCGCCACCAGTTCGGCAAGCAGATCGCCGATTTCCAGAACACGCAGTTCATGCTCGCCGATATGGAAACCGAACTACAGGCGGCGCGCGCGCTGCTTTACATGGCGGCGGCCAAGGTAACGGCGAACGCGCCCGACAAGACGCGCTTCGCCGCGATGGCCAAACGCCTCGCCACCGACACCGGCTCGGCGGTGGTCGACCGGGCGCTGCAACTCCACGGCGGTTACGGCTATCTGATGGACTATCCGATCGAACGCTTCTGGCGCGACCTGCGCGTGCATTCGATCCTGGAGGGCACCAATCAGGTGATGCGGATGATCGTCGGCCGCGATCTGCTGCGGCAATAGGATAGAGCACCTCCCCGGCGCAAGCCGGGGTCCAGTTGGGAAAGAGGCAGGTCGTTGACGCTTCCGCCCCCCAACGACCGGCTCGATACTGGACCCCGGCCTTCGCCGGGGTGGAAGGCAAGTAAGTGACTGACGAAGTTCTGAAATTTCGCGAAGGCCGGATCGGCCGCATCCGGCTCAATCGGCCCAAGGCGCTCAACGCGCTCAACACCGACATGTGCGTCGCGATGGCGATGGCGCTCGAAGAATGGCGCGGCGATCTCGCGGTCGAGGCGGTGCTGATCGACCACGAGGAAGGCCGCGGCTTTTGCGCCGGCGGCGACATCCGCATGGTCGCCGAAAGCGGCAAGACCGACGGCGTCGCCGCGCGGAAGTTCTTCTTCGAAGAATATCGCATGAACCACGCGCTGTTCACCTACGCCAAGCCAGTGGTGGCGGTGATGGACGGTATCACGATGGGCGGCGGCGTCGGCATTTCGCTTCCCGCCAAGGTGCGGATCGCGACCGAGAACACCAAATTCGCGATGCCCGAAACCGGCATCGGCCTGTTCCCCGACGTCGGCGGCGGCTGGTATCTGTCGCGGTTGCCGGGGCGGATGGGGCAGTTTCTGGCACTGACCGGGCACCGGCTGAACGGCGCCGAATGCCTCGCATTGGGGCTGGCGACGCATTATTTGCCCGCTGAGGTGCTGGATCAGGCGAAACAAGCGATCGCCGATAATCCGCAGGCGATCGATGCGGCCCTCGAATCGCTCGCGATCGAGCCGCTCGCCGCGCCGATCCTCGATCGCCGCGCCGACATCGACCGGTTGTTCGCCTCGGACACGCTCGAAGACATCTACGCCGCGCTCGAAGCCGATGGCGGCGCCTGGGCAGCCGAGCAGCTCGCTATCCTCAAGACAAAGTCGCCGCAGACGATGAAGGTTTCGCTGCGCCTCCTCCATGATGGCGCGCGGATGGCGACCTTCGCCGACGAGATGCGTCAGGAATACGCCGTCGCGACCCGCGTCGCGCAGCGCCACGATTTCCTCGAAGGCGTCCGCGCGGTGATCGTCGACAAGGACAATGTACCGAAGTGGAACCCCGCGACCCCCGAGGACGTCACCGAGCACGTCATCGACCAGATTTTCGCCCCGCTCCCCGACGACGAGGCGTGGACGCCGAATTGACCGTCACCCCAGCGAAGGCCGGGGTCCATGTCTCTCACGGCGAGAGGCATCATTGGTAGAAACAGAGATAGACCCCAGCCTTCGCTGGGGTGACGGAGTAGGACATGGCTGAATACGAAACCCTGTTGGTCGAAAAGCGCGGGGCCGTAACCCTCATCACGCTCAACCGGCCCAAGGCGCTCAACGCGCTCAACGCGCAGGTGCTCGCCGATCTGCTCGCCGCGCTCGCCGCGTTCGACGCCGACGACAGTCAGGGCTGCGCGGTGCTGACCGGCAGCGAAAAGGCGTTCGCCGCCGGCGCCGACATCAAGGAAATGCAGGCGATGGGCTTCGCCGAAATGTACGGGACCAATCATTTCTCGGGTTGGGAGCAGTTCGGCCGCACGCGCAAGCCGGTGATCGCGGCGGTCGCCGGCTATGCGCTCGGCGGTGGCTGCGAGCTTGCCATGATGTGCGATTTCATCCTCGCCGCGGATACCGCAAAGTTCGGCCAGCCCGAGATCAAGCTGGGCGTTTCGCCGGGCATGGGCGGCTCGCAGCGGCTGACGCACGCGGTCGGCAAGGCCAAGGCGATGGAAATGGTGCTGACTGGCCGGATGATAGACGCCGATGAAGCCGAACGCGCCGGGCTCGTCAGCCGCGTGATCCCTGCCGCCGATCTGGTCGAGGAGGCGGTCAAGACGGCGGCCGTCATCGCCGGGATGGGCCCGCTCGCGGTCAAGGCGAACAAGGAAATGGTCAACGCCGCGTTTGAGACGAGCCTGTCGCAGGGCGTGCAGTTCGAGCGCCGGTTATTCAACGGCCTGTTCGGCACGCAGGATCAGAAGGAAGGCATGGCCGCCTTCGTCGAGAAGCGGCCGGGCAAGTGGACGGGTAAGTAGCAAGACCGTCACCCCAGCGAAGGCTGGGGTCCATCGCTATCGCCGTATGGCGGTTCAACTGTTACGAAACGTGACGGCTTTCGCTTCGGGGAAGTCGCGAAATTTGACAGACATAGACCCCAGTTGCGCTGGGGTGACGGAGAGAAAAGAATGGCACGCGTCGGTTTCATCGGTCTTGGCAACATGGGCGGCGGGATGGCCGCGAACCTGGCGAAGAAGGGGCACGACGTCCGCGCCTTCGATCTCTCGGCCGAGGCGCTCGATCGCGCCAAGGCTGCCGGCTGCCTGCCGGTCGGCTCCGCGGCCGAGGCGGCCGACGGTGCCGAGGCGGTGATAACGATGCTCCCCGCAGGCAAGCACGTCGAACAGGTCTACGCCGAAAGCATCTTCGGCGCCGCTTCGACCGCGGCTATCCTGATCGACTGCTCGACGATCGACGTCGCCACCGCCAAGCGCCTTGCCGAGGCAGCCGAAGGCGAGGGGCTGACCGCGGTCGACGCGCCGGTCTCGGGCGGGATCGCCGCGGCGAACGCCGGATCGCTGACCTTCATGGTCGGCGGCAGCGGCGACGGTTTCGAGCGCGCCCGGCCCTTCCTCGAAGATATGGGCAAGGCGGTGATCCATGCCGGCGGCCACGGCGCGGGGCAGGCGGCGAAGATCTGCAACAATATGATTCTCGGCGCGACGATGATCGTCACCTGCGAAGCCTTCGCGCTGGCCGAGAAGCTCGGGCTCGACGCCAAGGCATTCTACGATATCGCGTCGGTGTCATCGGGCCAGAGCTGGTCGATGACGAGCTATTGCCCGGTGCCCGGTGTCGGCCCCGAAAGCCCGTCCGATCGCGGTTATGAAGGCGGTTTCGCCACCGCGCTTATGCTCAAGGACCTGCGTCTCGCGATCGAGGCAGCCGAAAGCGTCGGCGCGGAGGCGGCGATCGGCGCCAAGGCCCGCGATATCTATGAAGCGTTTGCTGCCGCCGGCAACGGGGGACTCGATTTCTCGGGCATAATCACCGTGCTCAATAGCGCGGAAGGCTGATTTCCTCGCCGGTCGACGCGAGCACGGCCGCATTGGCATCGGCGGTGTTCTGGGTGTCGACTGCGGGATCAGGCGGCAGTATTCGCTGGTCGGTCTGGACGACCGACGCATCGGTCACCTCGACAACGGTGCCCACCTTGGTTTCGCCGTACAGCTTGGCGGCGAACGCCTTGGGCAGATGGACGCAGCCGTGCGAGCTACGATAGCCCGGCGTGATCCCTGCGTGCAGCGCCACACCGTCCCAGGTCAGGCGCTCCATGTACGGCATCGGCGCAGAATCGTAGAGCGTCGATTTGTGATCGACCTGCTTCTGCAAAATGGGGAACACGCCGATCGGGGTCTCTTTACCGTCACGGCCGGTTGATACGCTCGACACCGCCACCAGATCATCGCCCCGATAGACATAGGCACGCTGGTCGGCGAGACTGACGACGATATTGAGCGGCCCGCTGCCGCTGTCGGCGCTGCTCCACACCCAATCGCTGGGCTGCAGCATCGCCGCCTGCTCGATCATCGCGCCGCCGCCGTTGCCCGCACCGTCGCCAGAGGCGGCAAAGCTCGGCGATGCCAAGGCGATCGCCGCTGCACTCAAGAGGATTGCTACGCTTTTCATTACTCGCCTCGTCGTAAAATCGGAACTGTCAAGCTGAAAAACGAGGAGGTCGAAAGTTTGTGCCGAAAAATATTTTTGTTGGTCGCATAGAATGAATGCAACCATTTGATGGTAGGCAATATACCTTCGATTCGCCCCCGTCGATAGCAGGCGGGAAAATGCGATACGCAACCGCCCGAGATGAATTTGGGCGCGGTGCTCAACTTCCGTACTGGTGACCAGTCGCTATCCAGATGTGTCGCCAAATCCCGCCGTTCCGAAACCCAAGCAACTGGCGCTCGTCCGGGCGGTCGATACAGAAAGCGCGAGCCGGCTCGATCTTCCAGTTGCGTGCCCCAAATTGCTTTGCTAGGGGCGACCGCCTGCCAGCCTCCGGTCCTCACCGGATGCAGTTCACGTGCGGTCGTGGCGGAACTGGTAGACGCGCAACGTTGAGGTCGTTGTGGCCGAAAGGCCGTGGAAGTTCGAGTCTTCTCGACCGCACCATTTTTAGAGCAGCAATGAATTGAGCCCACCCCTTTCGGGGGCCACCGGCGCTTGCCCTAACCGTGGGTAACGAACGCCGCGATCGAGGCGGAAGCGATCAGCGCGAGCATCTGGACGGTCGGCCAATGGATCGGGCCGACGCGGTCGAGATCGCGGCGGCGACGGCGGCGCCAGTCGGCGAACCCGGCGGCGACCGCCACCGCGAGGCACGCCGCGACGGCGTACCACCCCGGATTGACGTCAAGCACGCCGCGTTACTTGGCGAGCTTCTCGATCTTTTCCTGCATCCGCGCCATTTCGGCCTTCAATGCCGCGATTTCCGCGTCCTTGCTCGACGAAGTGGGCGCCGGCGCGGCCTTGCCGGCATTGAACGCGGCGGTGGCCTGTTCGAACATTTCCATGTTGCGCTTGGCGATCTCGGCGAAGGGCGAGTTGGCGAACGCGCCTTCGACAGCCGACTTGAACTGCGCCTGGTTGCGGCGGAAGCTCTCCATCGAGGCATCGAGATAGCCCGGCACCATCGCCTGCATCGAATCGCCGTACATCGCGATCAGCTGACGCAGGAAGTTGACCGGCAGCATAGCCTGGCCGCGCGATTCCTCTTCCATGATGATCTGGGTCAGGACGGTATGGGTGATGTCGGCATCGGTCTTGGCGTCGACGACCTTGAAATCGCGACCGTCGCGGATCATCGCGGCGAGATGATCGAGCGTGATGTAGGACGACGTCTCGGTATTGTAGAGCCGGCGATTGGCGTATTTCTTGATGATGACCGCGCCGTCGCCCGAATTCTGCTTTTTCATTGGGAGAGCCCCCGACCGTGATTTCCCCTGCTCTACCATCGAATCATGATGCGCCGCAACACGGGCCGCGACCGCTGCCGCTGTTCCTCGACATGCTGCGCAGCGAGACCGCGGATTCGGCGGTGCGGCGGGCGCGGGCATTGAAGGGGCTGCACGCTTTCCAACACGCTGATCGCGGCGCAGCATGGACGCCGCCTGCTGCGCTGCATCAGATCGGGCGGGCGCGGCTGATCGATTATGGCGGCAGCGGGCGGCCGGTGGTGTTCGTGCCGTCACTCATCAACCCGCCCTTCATTCTCGATCTCGGCGAGCGATCTTTACTGCGTTGGCTGGCAATGCAGGGCGTACGGCCGATGCTGGTCAATTGGGGGAACCCGACGCCCGCCGAGCGCGATCTCGACATCGCCGGCCATGTCGAAACGCTGCTGCTGCCCCTGCTCGACGCCCTCGACGAGCCGCCGGTGCTCGCCGGCTATTGCCTCGGCGGGACGATCGCGCTGGCGGCGGCGCAGGCGCGCACAGTCGCCGGCGTCGCCCTGCTCGCCGCGCCGTGGCGCTTCGCCGGCTTCGGCGAACGCGCCCGCACGCGGATCGCCGATCTGTGGGCCGCCGCCGAACCGGGCTGTCTAGCGCTCGGGCTGGTGCCGATGGAAGTGCTGCAATCGGGCTTCTGGCGGCTTGATCCCGCGCGCACGATCGCGAAATACGAGGCGTTCGCCGCGCTCGATCCCGGCAGCGAGACGGCACGACGGTTCGTGGCGCTCGAGGATTGGGCCAATGCCGGCGCGCCGCTGACCTATGCCGCGGGCACCGAGCTGTTCGACTTCTTCGCCCGCGATCTTCCCGGTAGCGGGGTGTGGGCGGTGGTGGGGCGGACGATCGATCCTGCCGGCCTCGATTGCCCGGTAGTGGACTTCGTCTCTACTAATGATCGCATCGTCCCCGCGGCAAGCGCGACGGGGCTTGCCGACACGCGGCTGCTTAGCGCCGGGCATGTCGGGATGATCGTCGGCGGCAAGGCGCATGACCAGCTATGGGCGCCGCTCGCCGGGTGGCTAAGCGCGCTCGACGACCCTAGATAGACGCCAAACGCGACTCAGCAGGAGCTTCCCATGTCCGATATCGTCATCACCGCCGCCAAGCGCACGCCGGTCGGCAGTTTCCTCGGCGCCTTTGCCAGCGTCCCCGCGCACGAGCTCGGCCGCCAGGCGATCGAGGCGGCACTGGCGCAGGCCGGCGTCAAGGGCGAGGAGGTCTCCGAAGTGATCATGGGCCAGGTGCTCACCGCCGGCCAGGGACAGAACCCGGCGCGGCAGGCGTCGATGGCGGCGGGCGTGCCCAAGGAAGTGCCCGCCTGGGGCGTCAATCAGGTGTGCGGATCGGGGCTGCGTGCTGTGGCATTGGCGGCGCAGGCGGTGGCGACCGGCGACGCGACGCTCGTCGTCGCCGGCGGGCCTGAATCGATGTCGCGCTCGATGCACGCGCAGAACCTGCGCGGCGGCACCAAGATGGGCGACGTCAGCCTGGTCGACACGATGATCAAGGACGGCCTGACCGACGTGTTCAACGGCTATCACATGGGCATCACCGCCGAGAACCTCGCCGAACAATATCAGGTGACGCGAGGCGAGCAGGACGAATTCTCGGTGCGCTCGCAGAACAATGCCGAAAAGGCGCGCGCATCGGGCAAGTTCAAGGACGAGATCGCGCCCGTCACGGTCAAGGGCCGCAAGGGCGATACCGTCGTCGAGGATGACGAATATATCCGCAGCGGCGTGACGATCGACAGCGTTTCGGGCGTGCGGCCGGCGTTCAAGAAGGACGGCACCGTGACCGCCGCCAACGCCTCGGGCCTCAACGACGGCGCCGTCGCTCTGGTCGTGATGAGCCGCGAGGAGGCCGAAAAGCGCGGTGCACCCGTGCTGGCGACGATCAAGAGCTGGGCGAGCGCCGGCGTCGATCCGTCGATCATGGGCATCGGCCCGGTGCCGGCGACCAAGCGCGCGCTCGAAAAGGCCGGTTGGACGATCGCCGATCTCGACCTGATCGAGGCCAATGAGGCGTTCGCCGCGCAGGCGCTGTCGGTCGGCAAAGAGCTCGGCTGGGATGCCGACAAGGTCAACGTCAACGGCGGCGCGATCGCGATCGGCCACCCGATCGGCGCGTCGGGCGCGCGCGTGCTCACCACGCTCCTCTACGAAATGCAGAAGCGCGACGCCAAGAAGGGCCTCGCGACGCTGTGCATCGGCGGCGGCATGGGCATCGCAATGTGCGTGGAGCGGTAAGGAAGCTCAGTCAGTCCAAACTCGATCGAAGCGGCTGCCGAGACTGGTGATCAACTCATATTGCGACATCCCGCTCGCCGCGGCGGCCTCGGGGAGGTCGTAGTCGATCGCCAGCCAGTCGCCCTCGGCGATCTCAGGCGCGGCATCGACGAGGACGGCGACGAGGTCCATCGACACGCGGCCGATCACCGGCAGCCGCCGGTCGCCGATCCGCGCGGCGCCGCGATCGGAGAAACCGCGGAAATAGCCATCGGCATAGCCCAGGTTGAGGATCGCGACCTCGCTGTCGGCGGGCGCGGTCCAGGTCGCGTTGTAGCCGACCGTCTGTCCGCTGAGCACCGTGCGGCGCTGGAGCACTTGCGCCTCGGGGGTCACCACTTGGCAGATTGCGTCGTGCCCGGCCCGCTGGCGGCCGCCATAGAGCGCGATGCCGGGTCGTGTCAGGTCGAAGGCATAATCGGCGCCGAGCGCGATGCCCGCCGAATTGGCGAGGCTCATCCGCCTGGCGCTGGTTCGACCGGCAAGCGCGGCGAAGGCGTCGCGCTGACGGGCGTTCATCGCGACGTCCTCGTCGGCACAGGCGAGGTGCGACAACAGCGTCTCGATCGCGAGACCGTCGAGCAGTCCCTCGCCGACGGCCTGAACCGCTACCCCCAGCCGGTTCATGCCGGTATCGACCATCACGCCGCACGCCCCCCCGCCCGCTTCGCGCCACCGCGCGATCTGCGTGGGCGTGCTCAACACCGGCCGGGCGAAGCCGTGCGCCGCCGCCACCATGTCCTCGCCGCGGACACCGTGCAGCACCGAGACATCGAGCCCGAGCGGCGCCAGCGCCTCCGCTTCGGCCCAGGTCGCGACGAAGAAATCGCGGCAGCCCGCCTTTGCCAGTCGCTCGGCCACCGGGAGAGCGCCGAGGCCGTAGCCGTCCGCCTTGACCGCAGCGCCGCACGCCGCGCGGCCGCTCAGGCGGTCGAGCGTGCGCCAATTGTCGGTGAGGGCCCGGCCATCGAGGCGCAGGCGCAAGGGGGCAGTGGTCATCGCGCTCGCGTTAGCCGCCCCGCGCGCCGAAGGCCAGTCAGCGGCGGCGTTTCACGGCGGGCGCGGTCTCCTGCAAGCCGAACGCCGTCACGACCAGCGCGATCGCGACGACGACCCAGGTGTACCAGAGCCCGGCATAGGGATTGCCGGTGCGCGCGACGACATACTGGCTGATGAACGGCAGGAACCCGCCGAAATAGCCGCAGCCGATATGGTAGGGGATCGACATCGAGCTGTAGCGGATGCGCGGCGGGAACATCTCGGCGAGCAACGCCGCGACGGGGCCATAGGTCGCCCCCGACAAGGCGCTCAGAGCGACGATCGCGAGCAGCATCTTGATCAGGCCGGCCGCGCCGGGAACGACGGTGCCGAGCTCATAGCCGTTGGCGGCGAGCGTCGCGTCGAGATGCGCGGGGCTCGGATCATCGACGGTGATGCCGCCGATCGTGACGACCGTCGCGGGCGCGTGGACGGTGGTGTAGGGAATGCCCTTTTTCGAGAAATAGTCGAGCATCCGCCCGCAGGCGTCGACTTGCTGCTTGGCGAACGGGCTGTAGCGGCAGTCGGGGCCAGAGACGACGACCGGCGCACGGCGTGCGGCGTTCGCCAGACCCGGATTGGCGGCCGAGCCGATCGCCCAGAATAGCGGGAACAGCAGCAGGAGCGTCGCGGCATAGCCATAGACGATCGGCTTCTTGCGCCCGATGCGATCCGACAGCCGGCCGAAGAATACGAACCAGAACAGCCCCGCGAGCACGCCGACCCCGACCACGAGCTGCGCGGTGGTCTCGTCGAGCCGCATCGCCTGCTGCGTGAAGGAGAGAACACTGAACGTCGCAGTATACCAGATCACGGTGAGCCCGGCGGCGATGCCGACCATCGCGACGAACAGCCGCTTGAGATTGCCGGGGTAGCGGAAGCTCTCGACGAACGGGTTCTTCGCGGTCTCGCCGGCGTTGCGCAGCGTCTCGAACACCGGGCTTTCGGACAGCTTGAGCCGCATCCACAGCGATATCGCGAGCAGCGCCAGCGAGAAGACGAACGGCAGCCGCCACGCCCAATCCGCCCAAGCCGTCGTCGAACTCCCCGCCTTGACCGCGAGCACGACGGCGAGGCTTAGGATGAACCCGCCGGCGACGCCGGCCTGGATGAAACTGGTGTAATAGCCCGCGCGGCCCGGCGGGGCGTGTTCGGCGACGTAGACCGCCGCGCCGCCATATTCGCCGCCGAGCGCGAGGCCCTGCGCGATCCTGAGCAGCAGGATGATCGCGGGCGCGAGATAGCCGATCGAGCTCGCGGACGGCACCAGCCCGACGCCCGCGGTCGCGATTCCCATCACCGTGATCGTGACGAGGAAGGTGTATTTGCGGCCCAGCCTGTCGCCGAGATAGCCGAACAGCACCGCGCCCAACGGTCGAAATCCGAAGCCAACCGCGAAGCCCGCCCAGGCGAGCAGCGTCTGCACCGTTTCGTTACCCGCCGGGAAGAACGCCCGGCCGATGATCCCAGACGCGGCGAGCGTGCCGTAGATGAAGAAATCGTACCATTCGAAGATCGTGCCGACCGCAGATGCCGACACTACCAGCCGCATGTCGCTCGTCGCCTTGCCGCCCGTCGCCCCCATCGCCGTCGCCATGCCGCTCCCCTCGACTGTTTGGACCGGTCTAGCCGCTGCGGCCCTATTTCGTCGATAGTGTGATGCGCGGAAGTTGTGAAAGTTGCCGATACGTCGGGATCATTCTCCCTCGCCCTCGCCGCCGAAACTCGGGCCGAGGAAGATCGGCTTGTGCTTCGGGCGGGGGCGGCCATCTTCGAATGCTTCGGCGTCGTCGCGGGCGCGGTCGACCAGCTTGGCGAGCTGGATCGCGGCGCCGTCGGGGTGGCGCGTGGCGATCATGCCGTCGAGCCACGCGCCGTAGCGCGCGGGATCGCGATAGCGCAGGATGAACATGGTGAGGCGCTCGTCATAATGACGGCGCTCGCCGATCTGCTCGCCCTGATAGAAGACCGGGCGCGAGACGCCGTGGAGCGCGCGGCTGAAGGCGGCGTCGGACAGGCGGCGGACCGCGTAATCGAGCGCGGCCTCCCAGGCGATGCGGAAGCTCTGCGCGTCGATGCGGCGGCGCAGCGCATAGGCCGAGGTGGCCGACCGGCCGACGTGCTTGCACGATTCCTCGACACAGCCGGATTCGGCGAGCGCCTCAATGAAGGCGACCTGTCGCTCGGCCGTCCAACCGTCGTGGCGGTGGCGGGTCGCGACGGGGGTGAAATCGGGGATCGGGCGGTCGGCGCTGTCGGGAGTGCTGCTCATCGATCAGGGTAAGGCAGAACGAGTCCAACATTGAAAGGCGTGTTGGATATTTCGCGGCGCGGGTGTGGCGCGGGGGCATCCATCAGCCGAGGCGTGGTGGACGGCGCGGTTGCGACCCTCAGCTTGCGGGGCGGAGTGGCCAGCGGCCGTGCTCGACATGGGTGGCCTTGCCGACCACGCTTTCGACCAGCAGGATTTCGGTGACCGTCCAGCCTACGGGCGCGGTCTTTTCGGCGCGGAGGCGATCACCGTGATAATCGATGGTGAGGTGCGGCTCGGGCGTGGTGCCGAGCATCATCGGCGCGCGGGCCTCGAGCAGGTGGCGGACCAGTGCGGCCTGGAAGGCGCGGGCTTCGGACAGCGGATCGCGGGTGCGCAGCGTCACCGCCTTGCGATTCTCGATGCGGTCGAAGGTGAGCGGGAAGGCGGCGCCGTCGAAGCTGTCGAGTGCGGCGATCACGCGGGGGAGCCAGTCGGGCGGGGCGTGGTGGCGATCGAACAGCGACAGCAGGGTGACGTGGAGCAGATGGGGCCCGCGGCCGGGGTCGTTGCGCGGCAGGGCGGCGATCTGCGCCTGCTGCGCCGGCGGCGGCTTGGCCATGACGTAGAGCGGATTGCGCGCGCGCATGGCGGCGATGATAGCAGCGGGCGGCGGCATTGACACGCCGCGCGGGTGCGTCAGGATTTATCGCAGCAGAGGAGCAAGGCGATGGCTGAGCGATCGGACCCCGAGGACGTGGCGGCGGTGGATGCGCGGATCGCCGCGATCGGCGGGTGGCGCGGCGAGACGCTGGCGCGGCTGCGCGCGCTGATCCGCGAGGCGCTGCCCGACGTCGTCGAGACGATGAAGTGGAAGAAGCCGAGCAACCCCGCGGGCGTGCCGGTGTGGGAGCGGGCCGGTGGCGGCGTGCTGATCACCGGCGACGCGTTCAAGGGCAAGGTGAAGCTCACCTTCGGGCGCGGCGCGATGCTCGACGATCCGGCGGGCGTGTTCAACAACGGCTTCGGCGGCAACTCCTTCCGCGCGATCGACCTCGCAGAGGGCGAGATGGTCGACGCCGACGCGTTCAAGGCGCTGGTGCGGGCGGCGGCGGATGAGGCGGCGGGGCGGAAGGGGTAGTTATATTGCCGCCTCGCGGGGGGTGTCCCGTTGGTCGGTTTTACCCCTATAGGAAAAACCGCTTGCAGGATTTACCGAACATGGTAAATCTGCCTTCACCCTTAACTCGAACTGGAGACGACGATGGCTCAGAACCACTTCGCTGGGGGGCAAAAAACAGGGGAAAAAATGCTCACGCCATTCGGAGAGAAATGTCGCGAAATTAGAAAACAGAAAGGCATGCTTCTGATTGAGATGGCGCACGTCGCTGAAGTGAGTCCCGGTTTTCTTAGCCTCGTGGAGACCGGCCGTAAGGCGATTCCCGACCGACTTGTAACAGCGCTGATTCAAAATCTTGATTTGGCTCCGCGACTCGCAAATGAACTTACCAGCGCCGCAGCATTGTCTGCGAAGGAGTATCGTATTCAAATGCGTGAGGATGCTTCGCCCATTGATCGGCGACTAGCGCATGCCCTAGAAACGGGTTTTGCTAAAATGACGCCTTTGAAGAAACAGATGCTTCTTGATCTTCTAGAAAAGGAATGAAGACATGGGAGGATATTTTCGGGCAGTTCGTCCGATGAGCCTTTCCGCGATCGAGTCAGCTGCAACCCAGCTTCGCAAACTTCTGCGACTGGAGCCTGACGCCCGAGTGCAGATGGTAAATCTGATTGAAACTGTTCTGGATGAAGTCCTCCCTGATTACCTATTCTGCGTCATGCCTGACGAAGATATGCCGGGCATGGACGGTATCACTGCGGTCGGAAGTTTCACTATCTGTCTTTCCGAGCATACATACGTTGATCTTTGCCAAGGTATGCCCGAGGCGCGGTTGACGGCCGCGCACGAGCTCGGCCACTTGATACTCCATTCTCAGCAGCAGCCGGCGCTGGCTCGCCGCACTTTCAACGATGATCGAGTCGATCCGGAATGGCAGGCAGACCGATTTGCAGAATTTTGGCTAATGCCAACGTTTGGAGTCGGACAATGTCAATCTGCTCAAGAGGTGGCAGACCGATTTTCGGTGCCGCTCGAGGCCGCGGTTCGGCGATATGCGCAACTCAGCTTGAAGGCCGGGGACGGCGTACAAGGAGAATTGTTCTAATGGCAATTAGGGCCGCTGTTGGCGCAGCGACCCTAATGGAGGCAGGCATCCCACCTCGTGCTCTGTTAGCAGACGAGAATGTAGTGGGCCTCCAATTTATCGTCAACCGATACCTCAGGTGCCTGAGGTCGGCTTTGGAGACCGAATATGAGTGGTGGACACAACGAAATTAAATTTAAGGCTGCTATTCTAGCGCTTAGCACGTCGCCGGATTGGGACGAAGCCAAGGCAGAATGGGACCTTCATTTCGTCTACGTAGATTCCTCTGATCGGGCTTGCGAATGCGAGCATTCGCCGATCCATCAAATTTGCGTGATCAGAAACCGTAAGAATCGCGCTACGACCGAGGTCGGGAACGTATGCGTGAGGCGCTTTTTACGCTTGCTGTCTAATCGGATCTTCTCTGTCTTGAAGCGGCTTCAGGCCGACATCCAAAAGTCACTTAATCCAGTGTCGCTCGATCTTTTTCGGGATCGCGGCGTCATATCCTATGCGGAAGCGGAAGAATATAAGGGGTACTGGCGCAAAAGGACGTCTCTTACAGACGATCAAAAAGCTCAGAAAGCCGATATCAATCAGCGGGTATTGGATTATTTTGAAAAGGAGTCCGGTGCGTTGATCGCGAAAGCGCGGGCCGTTGGTATCAAAATCAACAAGCCCCAAGCGCTTCCGCAACCACCTCAACCACCGGCGATTGTTTAAATTTACTCATCCTCACCGTGTTGGTCCGCGCCAATATAAAGCTCTCGTCCGGCATGGTGATATAGTTCACTCATCGCCGCCATTCCGGCCTCGGCATCCTCGTCGGCCTTCCCCGGATTGGCGGCGAGGAAGCTGTCGGCGCCCTGGTTCTGCTTCGCGGCGAAGTCGCGGACTTCCTGGGTGATCTTCATCGAGCAGAATTTCGGGCCGCACATGCTGCAGAAGTGCGCGGTCTTGGCGCCTTCCGCCGGGAGCGTCTGGTCGTGATATTGCTCGGCGGTGTCGGGATCGAGGCTCAGGTTGAACTGGTCGCGCCAGCGGAAGTCGAAGCGGGCGCGGCTGAGGGCGTCGTCGCGCAGCTTGGCGGCGGGGTGGCCCTTGGCGAGATCGGCGGCGTGGGCGGCGAGCTTGTAGGTCACCACGCCGACCTTGACATCGTCGCGGTCGGGGAGGCCGAGATGCTCCTTGGGCGTGACGTAGCAGAGCATCGCCGTGCCGTACCAGCCGATCATCGCGGCGCCGATGCCGCTGGTGATGTGGTCGTAGCCCGGCGCGATATCGGTGGTGAGCGGCCCGAGCGTATAGAACGGCGCCTCGCCGCAGCTTTCGAGCTGCTTGTCCATATTCTCCTTGATCTTGTGCATCGGCACGTGGCCGGGGCCCTCGATCATCACCTGCACGTCCTGCTGCCAGGCGCGCTTGGTGAGCTCACCCAAGGTGTAGAGCTCGGCGAACTGGGCTTCGTCATTGGCGTCGGCGATCGAGCCGGGGCGCAGGCCGTCGCCCAGCGAATAGGCGATGTCGTACGCCTTCATGATCTCGGTGATGTCGTCGAAATGCTCGTAGAGGAAGCTCTCCTTGTGGTGCGCGAGGCACCATTTCGCCATGATCGAGCCGCCGCGGCTGACGATGCCGGTGACGCGCTTGGCGGTCATCGGGACGTAGGGCAGGCGGACGCCGGCGTGGATGGTGAAATAGTCGACGCCCTGCTCGGCCTGCTCGATGAGCGTGTCGCGGAAGATTTCCCAGGTCAGGTCCTCGGCCACGCCGCCGACCTTCTCCAGCGCCTGGTAGATCGGCACGGTGCCGATCGGGACGGGCGAGTTGCGCAGGATCCATTCGCGGGTGTCGTGGATGTTGCGGCCGGTGGAGAGGTCCATCACCGTGTCGGCGCCCCAGCGGATCGACCAGACCATCTTCTCGACTTCCTGCGCGACGTCCGAGGCGACGGCGGAATTGCCGATATTGGCGTTGATCTTGACCAGGAAGTTGCGGCCGATCGCCATCGGCTCGGTTTCGGGATGGTTGATGTTGTTGGGGATGATCGCGCGGCCGCGGGCGACCTCGTCGCGGACGAATTCGGGGGTGACGAAATCGGGGATCGCGGCGCCCCAGTCGTTGCCGTCGCGGATGTGGTCGCGGGCGATCTCGCGGCCGAGATTCTCGCGCTCGGCGACATATTCCATCTCGGGGGTGATGATGCCGCGGCGGGCATAGTGCATCTGGCTGACGTTCTGGCCGGGTTTGGCGCGTAAGGGGCGCTTCACGACATTGGGGAATTGCGGGACGCCGGCGGAGCGGTCGGGGCCGGTCAGGCCGTTGTCCTCGGGGCGGATTTCGCGGGCGTCGTAGCTCTCGACGTCGCCGCGGGCCATGATCCAGTCGCGGCGGAGCGCAGGGAGACCGGCCATGATGTCGATGCGGGCGTTCGGATCGGTATAGGGGCCCGAGGTGTCGTAGACGCGCAGAGCCGCTTCGTTTGCCGAGG
The DNA here is from genome assembly GCA_051954635.1 of Sphingomonas sp. Classification (GTDB taxonomy): domain Bacteria; phylum Pseudomonadota; class Alphaproteobacteria; order Sphingomonadales; family Sphingomonadaceae; genus Sphingomonas. Next base: position 66,458 of record JBQCHO010000157.1, read on the forward strand.
GTTCCAGCTCGATCTCGCGCATCGCGACGCGGACGCCGCTGCCGGTGCGGGCGGGGACGTGGACCTTGCGGCTGCCGCGGATCGGGCCGGTGGTGACGCCGATTTCGGTCTTGGCGGGAATGTCGGCCATGCGCTCATGCTCCTTGGTGCCGGAGCGAGGCCACGGATTTCGGGGGTGAAAGCCGCTTCCCTCCCTCCGCCGGTCTTACCCGGATCAGGTTCGGCGGGTCGTGCGGCGTGACCCGCACCTCTCAGCCAGCACTGGCTCCCCGGGGATGTGGCGCGACTCTAACCGCTCGAAGCGGATACGAAAAGGCCCGCCGATCGATTTCGACCGGCGGGCCACCCATTTCGTCACATCGGCAGCGTTCAGGTACTGGCGATCGTGCCCTTGATGCCGTTCGGGAAGAAGCCGCCCTTCTTCACCCCGCTACTCGCGGTCTGGAACAGGATGTTGAGCACCTGGTTGGGCAGGCGCTGGAAGGTCAGGCCGTTGCTGTCGGTCGGGACGATATCGACCGTGCCGCCACGGGTGATCGGCAGGTCGTCGTCGGTAGTGCCGTCGAGGCTGTCGCGCCAATCCGAGACCTTGTTGGCGTTGCCGATCAGCGTGCTGTTGCCACCCGCATAGATGGTCGAACGGATCAAACCGGCATGATAGGCCTCGGTCGCGTGGATGCCCGCCGCGGCTTCGATCAGCACCGCGTTGGTCATGTAAGCAAGGCCGCCGCGATAGGCGGTCGGGCCGATATCCTCGAGCAGGAAGGCGGCGAGCAGGAAGTTGCCGTCGGTGTCGTACGGATCGAACGTCGCGCTCGACCCGACGATGCCGGCAGACCGCGCGAAGGCGGTGAAGGCGCCGCTCGCGCCGCCGTCGATGTTGATGTCGGGCTGCGCGACCACCGCCTGGCCGAGCTGGGTGCGCAGGAACTTGACGTGCGCGACCTGATCGGCGGCGATCTCGCGGGCATATTCGGCGAGCACGCTGTCGGTGAAGGTCTTCTTCTTGCCGCCGGTGACGGTACCGCCGGTGTCGGTATCGGCGGCGCCCTTGGTCAGCGTGGCGTCCAGCGCGGTGCCGGCGACCGCTTTCAGATAGAAGTTGGCCTGCAGATATTCCATGTTGAGCGCGAACGCCAACACGTCGGCGTCGGTATAGGCGACGGTGGCGCTCGGCGTCGGGCTGGGGGTGCCGGTCGAGGTCGGGGTCGGGGTCGGCGCCTTGTTCTTGTTGCCGCTGCCGCACGCGGCGAGCAGCGAGGAACCGCCGATGGCGAGGCCGGCGGCGCTGGCGGTGCGCAGGAAGCGGCGGCGCTCCAGACGGCGCTGGTCCGTCGCTTCGAGCACCCGGGCGATGGTTTCGGAATCGGTCATCGATACTCTCCGTGGATTACGCGCCCGGGTCAGGCACTCTTGACGCTGGCGTTGATGGTGCCGTTGAGGCCGTTCGGGAAGAACCCGCCCTTGGTCGCCAGCGCCGTTGTCAGATAGACGATGTTGAGGACATTGCCCGTCGAGCGGCTGTAGCAGATGCCATTGCCGTCGGTCGGGGTGATGTTCGATTGCGTGCCGTAATCGCCCGTTTTGGGCGAGATGCCCTGATCGTCGTCGGTCGTGGCGCCGTCGAGCGTGTCGCGCGCATCGGAAATCTTGTCGGCACTGGTGCGCAGCGCCGGCGTAGCGACGCCCTTGCGGTACAGCGCCCCGCGCACGATCGCGGCGTGATACGCTTCCGTGGCCAAGATGCCGGCAGCGGCCTGGAGATAGACGCGCGTCGTGAGCAGCGGCGCGGCGCCCTTGTACGCGGTGACGCCGACATCTTCGAAGATGTACGCGCCGAGCAGGAAGTTCTCGTCATTGGCGTAGGGATCGAACGTGCCCGTGGTGATCACGTTTGCGGCCTTGGCGGCGGCGGTGAAGGCACCCGCGGGGCTGAGGTCGATCGCCGGCTGCGCGACCGCGCTGGAGCCCAAGGCGGTGCGCAGGAAATTGACATGCTGCAACTCGTCCTGCGCGATCTCGCGGGCATATGCCTGGACGACGGGATCGGTGAATGCGACTGCGCGGCCGCCGGTCGCGGCGCCGTAGGTGCCGGTGCCCGACACCGAGTCGGAGGAAATCGCCGCGCCCGAGGTCGCGAACGAATAGAAGTTCGCCTCGAGATATTCGAGGTTGAGGGCGAAGTTGAGCACGTCGGCGTCAGTCACGCTCGCGGCAAGCGCGGAATCGGCGAAACCGATCGCCGCGGCTCCGGCGGCGGCGACGGCGGTCGCGCCCAGCGCGGTCTTGAAGAACTCGCGCCGCTCGTTGCGGCGTTCGACGCGCGCGGCGAATTCCTCGGACAGCGCCAGGTCGGTATAGGTCAACGGTAAGAACACCAGAACAATTCAGGGGAACTGGA